>CAIRBD010000134.1 GCA_903876745.1 uncultured Gemmatimonadota bacterium | reverse complement strand
GATCGTGAGCGTCACCGTGTGTCCCGGGCGCGCCGCCGTTCCTTCCACGCCGGGCGAGTCGTAGCGACGGCCCCGCGCGTCACGCAGCTCGGACGTCGAGCCGCGCGTGCCGCGCAGGAGGCCGTCGAGCGACTTCTCGAGCCCGTCCACCGGCTCGCCCGTGTCGTCGGCGCGCCCCACGAGGCGCCGCAATCCGTCGGTGGCGGGCGGCACACGCTCGATCGCCGGCGTGGAGTGCACGCCGCGCACCGTCACGAGGTCCTGCACGTCGCTCGCCAGAAAACTCCCTGGCAGGTCCACCCACTTGTCCGTGGTGTCGACCGCCTTTCGCACCCACTCTGAAGAGACGCCCACGCGCGCGAGCGTGCGCGCGACCGTCTGTAGGCGCCGCGCCGATGCCTCGACGGCCTTGGGCTTCTTCGGCTCGCCCCACACTTCCCTGGGTGCGATCTGCAGCTTCACGAGTTGCCGGCTCTCCACGAGCACCGCGCCGGTGGCATCGAGGATGCGTCCGCGCGGCGCCGGCAGCGGCGAGTCCGCCACCTGCTGCCGCGTGGCGCGCGCCTGCCAGCGGGCGCCGTCGAATAGCTGCACCTTGGCCGCCCGCCCGATCAACACCAGCGCGAACAGCAGGAACGCGCCGTGGACGAGCCCCACGCGGCTAGCGCGGATCACCGGCTTTCCGGCGCGCGGGACGCGCCACCACGAACACCTGACTGTCGCTGGGAATACGCATGTTCAATCGATCCTCGGCCACGCGCTCGAGCCGGGCCCGGCTCGCCGCGTCGCGGATGTCGCCATCGAGCTTGGCGCGCTCGGCCTCGAGCGCGGAGCGCTTTTGTTCAAGCGCGCTTTGCTCCCGGGCACGGAGGGTGCCGAAGCTCCTTCTCCATATGACGCCTGTGGCCACGAGGACGAAACCGACGAGCCCGAGCGCCACCACGCTGCGGCCGCGCACCTCAATCCTCCGCGGCGGCCTTGCGCCAGGCGCGGAGGTGGGCGCTGCGGGCGCGCGGATTACGGGCGGTCTCTTCGGCGGTGGCGGTCACGGCCTTCTTGGTGAGTGGCGCGCCGAGGGGACGGCCGCGACAGATGCACTGGAGATGTTTCGGGGGACACACGCACGACATGCTCCACTCGCGGAAGGCGTGCTTCACGATCCGGTCCTCTCCCGAGTGATAGGCGATCACTGCGAGGACGCCTCCGGGGGCTAATCGGTCACGCAATGCCGGCAGGGCGCGCGCGAGACCGTCGAGCTCGTCGTTCACCACGATGCGCAGCGCCTGGAAGAGCCGCGCGAAGTCCCCCGGCCCCGACCGCGCCCCGAGCACCGCGCGGATCGCCCCCACGAAATCATCGCTCGTCACGAACGGACGGTTCGCCCGCCGGCGCGCCACCTCGTGGGCGAGCCGCGACGCCTTGGGCTCGTCGCCGTACGTCTTGAACACGTGGATCAGCTCGCGCTCGTCGCTCTCGTTGAGCACGTCGGCGGCCGTCGCGAGCTCCGTGCGGCCGACCGCGCCCCCCATCCGCATGTCGAGTGGCGCGCCCTCCCGGAACGAGAAGCCGCGCGTCTCGTCGTCGATCTGGTGCGACGAGATCCCGAGGTCGAGCAGCGCACCGTCGAACGGCTCGGCGCCCAGCGCCGCAGCATCGGTCACGAGGTCGGCGTAGGTCCCCTCCGCGGCGCGAAAACGACCATCTGCGGCGTACATCGCCAGCCGCGCCGTGGCAGCGACGATGGCCTGCGGGTCGCGGTCGATCCCCACCACGCGCTTCCCCGCCTCGAGGAGCGCGAGCGAGTGCCCGCCGCCGCCCAGCGTACAGTCGATCACGCGGTGCGCACTCTCGAGCGCCGCGAGCACCTCGTCGACGAGCACGGGCGCGTGGTAGCTGGAGTCGAATCGTCCGCCGGTCATCCGTGAAAGATAGCGCCGTTAACGACGAAGCCCGCCGGCGCGCGGCCGGCGGGCTTCGCGAACCGCGTTAGCGTGCTACTTGCAGAACGCCTTCACGTGTGAGTCAGAAGCCGGCCCGTACTGCGCCACCGCGCTAAGCAGTTGCTTTGTCGGTTCCGGCGCGAATGCGCCGCCCGCCGGCAGGTTGATCTGTGCTTCGAGCAGATACGCGGCCGCCTTCTTCGCCTGCTCGCACGACTTCTTCGTCTGGTTCTCCTGGATCAGCGGCGCGGCAAGCGAGTAGGCCGCGAGGCCGAGCAGGAACTTTGCCTGGGGCTTGTAGACCGCGGTGACGATGGAATCGGCGTATGAGAGCTCATTGTACGCGTTCAGCCACTCTTCCGGCGTCTTCGCCGTCTTGCGCAGCGCGTCACCGATCGCGACGGCCATGCCGCCCGTCAGCGTCTTGTCTTCGTTCGCGGCCTTCGAGGCGCGCACTTCGGCGAGTGCCGAGTCGATCTGTCCGGCGTCCTTGTACGCGCCCGCGAACTGCGCGTGCGCGTTCTCGACGGCCTTCGGATCCACTTCGTACGCGCGGCGCAGCGACGCCATCGACGGCCCGGCCTGGCCGAGCTTCTTCTCGATCTGACTGCGGAACAGCCAGTTGCCGGCGACCTTCGGGAACTTCTGCGTCGCCTTCGACTGCCACTCGAGCGCCTTCGCGAAATTCGTGTCGGCCGCATAGGCCGCCACCATCTTGTCGAAGAACGCCTGGTCGGCCGCCGACGTGTCCATCTTCACCATCTCTTCGCCCACCGACGACAGCTTCTTCGTGTTCTTCGTGGCGGCGAGGATGTTGAAGTACAGCTTGACGAGGTTGATGTCGCCGGGATTCTCGTTCACCGACTTCTCGACCATCGGCAGCGCCACATCGAGCTTGCCCGACGCGGCGAGCTCGGCGCCGATCTGCGCGATGAGCGCGGCGTTCGTCGGGTCGGCCTCGCGCAGCGCCATCAGCACTTCGATATTCTTCGTGCGGTAGCCCTTCTCGTCCTTCGCGTCGTCCTTGCCGAGTTCGTCGTACAGCGCCACGGCTTCCTTGAGCGCGATCTTGCTCTTCGGGTCGGCGGCGCGGATGTCGTCGACGATCTTCAGCATCTCGGCGGCCGGCTTCTTCGCGGAGCGGGCCATGGCGAGCTGGCAGTAGCGGAGCCACGTCGTCTTCGGGTACGCCTTGATCGCGTCGGCGATGTCCTTCTGCGCGTCGGCCGCCTTCCCTTCGCGGTCGTCCTGACGGCACTTCTTCTCGAGATCGAACGTCTTGTTGTGCGCGTCCTGGTAGGCGCGGCTCACCTTGTCGGCGGCGGCGTCGAGCTTGGCGCCGTCGAACGTGCCGAGCGGCTGCACGAGCTGCGCGTCGCGCGTGAGCACCACCCACGCCTCGATCGAGTAGCCGGCGGCCGACTTCGTCACGATCCCTTCGAGGTACTCGTCGCCGCGGAGCTGCTTGGAGAGCAGGTTCGCGTCGGCCGACGACAGCGCGTCGGTGGTCGAGTAGCCCGAGGCCTCGAGCGTGACGTTGATGTCGTTCTTCGGCACGACCCACAGCGACCGGTAGGAGACGTCGCCGTCGATCTTGTTGCGTACGGCTTCGGCGGCTTCGGGACCGAGCTGCTTGTCGCTGCTCTTGAAGATCACCACCACCAGCTTCGGGGCGTTCGGATTCGCGTTGCGATGTCCCTGCGCCTGCGCCGGGAGCGTCGTACCGAATCCAACGAAGAGCGCGACAGCGAGCGTCGCCATCATGCGCGGTGTCCGAGCCATCACAGGTGTTTCCTCCAAGACGGTGATCATTCGCGTGCGCGTTCCTGACGCGGCCCTGCGACCGCCGCGTGTGATGCGATGGGCGAAGAGGGATTCGAACCCCCGACACCCTGCGTGTAAGGCAGGTGCTCTAACCAGCTGAGCTATTCGCCCGCTCTCTGCTACGCCATGATGGCGATCGGTACCAGGACTGCGTACCCGAGCACCAGCAGGATCGGAGCAATGGTGGACCCGCCTCTTGCGAGGTCGGCATATCCGGCCGCGAGCACCGCGACCGCGATCCCCCATTTCAGCGCGGGCCTATTAGCCCCAGCACGTTCCGTATCTTCCATAGGGAGCGGAGTTTAGGCCCCTCAATAGATAGAGTCAAGCAGTTTTCCGACGTTCACCATCACTTAATCTGATCGTCATTCGTCTCGGGTGCCGCCGGACGGTGCGGAGTAACCGGTGTATCGCCGGCGGTTTCTTCGAGGGTGCCATGTAACAGCGCCTCCAGCGCGCTCTCCTCGTCGAGCCGG
>CAIRBD010000133.1 GCA_903876745.1 uncultured Gemmatimonadota bacterium | reverse complement strand
CAGCGCGACGACGACGGCGTGCGCTTCGAGATCGCCGGGCTGCTCCCCAAGCCGGTGGAGGTGTTCATTCCCCGCCGCGCCATCGGCGCCGGCCCGGTGCCGCTCGTGATCCACTTCATGGGCGCCACCTGGGTGCCGAAACGTGCCGCCACGCTGACGGAACGCCCCATCATCATTGCGGCGACGTACCTCGGCGCGGGCTCCGGTGTGTACCAGCGCCCGTTCGCCGCCGACACCACGCTCTATGCGCGCCTGCTCGATTCACTGCGCGCACGCATCGCCCTCGTGGATGGCGCGCCGCGCATCGAGCGCGTGGTGCTCAGCGGCTGGAGTGCGGGGTACGGCGCCATCCGCGAGATCTTGCGCCGCCCGGCGAACATCGCACAGGTGGATGGCGTGCTTCTCCTCGACGGCATCCACACGTCGTACACCCCCGAGGGCAAACCCGTCGCCGATGGCGGCGCGATCGACACCACGGGCCTGGCGCCATTCGTGCCGTTCGCTCGGCTCGCCGCGGCCGGACAGAAGCGGTTCGTGATCACGCACTCCGAGATCTTCCCGGGGACGTTCGCCAGCACCACCGAGTGCACGGACTGGCTGCTCGGCGTGCTCGGCCTCGCGCGCACGCCGGTGCTCGAGTGGGGACCAATGGGAACACAAACGCTCAGCGATTCGAAGCGGGGGCGGTTCGAGGTGATGGGCTTCGCGGGGAACACGGCGCCGGACCACGTGGATCTGTTCCACGGCATCGCCTCGTTCCTGGATCGGTTGCTGGCGCCGTAACGGGCCGCCCTACAGCATTGCTGGGTGATCGAAGAGCCAGTAGCCGTCGAATCCCCACTCGCCGCCATCAATCGGGACGCCGGCCAGCACACGGTACCCTCCGATCCGGAGGAGCTCGCGCTGGCGCTGCGCGCGGCAGCTCGCGCGTGGCAGATGTTCCCCTACCTGCACCTCCGTTTCGGTGAGCGGGGCGAGCGATTCACGCACAGCGACAGTTGCTGGCTGGTGACACTGAACAGCCGCCCCACGGCGGAGGCGCTCGCCGAACTCGACTGGCTGCGACGGGTGCTCGTGCCGCGTGGACTTCCCACGATGCTCCTCGAGGCGCACCTGCGACTCATCCAAGCGGAGTTCGCACTGCTATCGCGACCGGCGACGCCGGGCGCGCAGGGGTACGACGCATTCCTGAGGCGAGGGGATGCCGAACGCGCGCGGTGGAATCCGGCTGTCGTCGGCGGCGCCGTCGATCGCGCCGACGCGGCGCTCCGGCGAACGACTGGCCTGCACGTGCCCTCGGCGGCGGCGCTGGTCGCGTCGGCGTGGGAAGATGAGCGGTCGGGGATCGCGGGGGGACTCGCGGCCACTCGCACGTGGTTCACGGACGGCGGCCGATTCTCGCCCGAGTGGATTCACACGGTGCAGGATCTGGTCGCAGCACTCGACGCGATCGAGTTCGCCTGATCCAGCTGCGAGCACGGCGTGGCAGCGTTGGGGCAGAACGCGGCGCATCCCGGATCTTTTCGCCATACCGGAACGTTCAGCGCATATGACTCCCTTCGTCCTGTTTCTCGCCGCCCTCTTGCTGCAGCAGCCCATGCCCAGCCACTTCCCGACCGTCACCAGCGACAATCTCGAGGGGAAGACGTTCACCTTCCCCCGCGATTTCGCCGGCGACCGCAACATCGTGTTCGTCGCGTTCCTGCGCGAACAGCAGGCGGAGGTGGACAGCTGGGTGCCCTACGTGAAGCAGACCATCGCTCGCACGCCGGGCGTCGACTATTACGAACTGCCGACCATCAAGAAGATGATCAGCCCGATGAAATGGATGATCAATCGCGGCATGAAGGGAGGCATCGACGACCGCGCCGCGCGCGACCGTACGGTGACGCTCTACATCGACAAGGCGCCGTTCAAGGAATCCCTCGCGATCACCGACGAGAAGAGCATCCAGCTGTTCGTCGTGACGAAGGCGGGTGAGGTGCTCTGGCGGTCGTCGGGGCGGTTTACCGAGGAGAAGGGTGCGGCGCTGTTCGCCGCGCTGTCGGCGAAGTAGTCACGGCCGAGCGGCCGTCACTTCCGCTCGAACACCGCCTTCCCCCCCACGACCGTCAGCAGCACTTTCGCGTCGCGGAGCGTCTCCGGCGCGACCGTCGTGAGATCCTTGTCGATCATCACGAAGTCGGCGAGCATCCCCTTCGCGAGCACACCGCGATCCTTCTCGGCGAACCCGGCGTACGCGCCGCCCGTGGTGTAGGCGCGCAGCGCCTGCTCCACCGTGATCTTCTGCTCGGGATACCACCCGCCCGGATTCTTGTCGTCGAGCGTACGGCGCGTCACCGCGGCGTAGATCCCCACCAGCGGCAATGGCGGCGCGACGAACCAGTCGCTGCCGAAGGCGAGCGGCGCTTTCGCATCGAGCATCGCCTTGAACGCGTACGTGCTCTTGCCGCGCTCGTGGCCGATCACGCGCTCCACGAAGCGGCCGTCGTCGATGGCGTGGTACGGCTGCATCGACGCGATCACGCCCACGGTGCCGAAGCGCGTGATGTCGGTGAAGGTCGGATGCTGCGCGTGCTCGATGCGAAATCGGCGGTCCCGCGGCCCGTCTTCCTTGGCGACGCGCGCGAAGATGTCGAGCTGCATGCGGATGGCGCGGTCGCCGATGGCGTGCACGGCCACCTGCAAACCCGCTTTGTCGGCCGCGGACGTCCACTCGTAGAGATGTTCCGGCGTGTTCACCATCAATCCCTTGTCGGTGGGATTGTCGGTGAACGGCTCGAGCATCAGCGCCGTGTGCGAACCGATGGAGCCGTCGACGAACCCCTTGAGCCCGCCGATGCGGAGCCAGTCGTCGCCGCGCCCTTTCGCCTGCACTTCGTCGGCGAGACGCTTCCAGCTGGAGATGGGAACGTACGCGTCGATGCGCGTGCGCAGTTTGCCGGCGGCACGGGCGCGACGGAACACGGCGAGGTCGTCCCACGTCCCCATGTTGTGCACGGCGGTCACACCCTGCTCGGCGACGTAGGTCATCGCCGCGTCGAGCGCGCGGTCCTTCAGGAGTTCGCTCGGGGGCGGCACGTGGCGCCAGATGATGTCCGCCGCGTTGTCCTTGAAGATGCCCGTCGGCTCGCCGGTGGAGGTGCGCACGATCGTGCCGCCGGTCACCTCCTTCACGTCCTTCGTGACCCCGGCCGCCTTGAGCGCGGCGCTGTTGGCGAGGCTCATGTGGCCGTCGAGCCGGTTGATCCATACCGGATGGTTCGGCGTGACCGAGTCGATCCACTCCTTGCGCGGCAGTTCGCCGCCCCAGTTCTCGTGGTCCCAGTCGCCATTGAGGATCCACGCGCCGGCGGGGACGGTCTTGGCGAACGCCGTGATGCGCTGGATGAACTCGGCCTTCGTCCTGGCATCGCGGAGCTTCACCGACTGCAGCGCGAAGCCGCCATCGAGGAAGTGCACGTGGGCGTCGGTGAAGCCCGGGGTGACCATCGCCCCGTGGGCGTCGATGACGCGCGCCGAGGCGGGGGCGAGCTTCTTGATCTCGGCACTGGAGCCGATGGCGGCCACGCGGTCGCCCGCGACGGCGAGGGCGTCGGCCCAGGGACGGCGGGCGTCTCCCGTCCAGATGCGCGCATTGACGACGGCGAGGGTGATCACGGCGGTCTGCGCGAGGAGGTGCATGGTGCGGATCCCGGTGGTGCGGTGGAGCCGCGCGCCGCCGTTGAGTGCGGCGCGCCGGGGAGCTAGCGTCCCTTCTCGATGCCGTCGCGCACGTCCAGCAGGATCTCGAAGTAGAGCTGTTCGCGGCGATACGCGAAGTCGAGCGACGCCATCTGCGAGTCGTCGCCGGAGGCTTTCGCGCGGGCGAAGGCCTCGGTGTACATCTCCTCGAGATTGGCGAGGATGCGGTCGCGGGAGCGGGACATGCGGTTCTTCTCCTGGATCACGGCGGGCGTGAGCCGTGGTGGTTCGAACGGAGCCGGCGCGGCCGGCTTGGTTGGCTCGAGAAAGATCTTCTTGGCGGCGCCCAGCATCAGCCGGCGCGCGCTCGGGGGCTCCATCATCCCCGCAACCTAGCGCGGCTCAGCGAACGCCGCGCTGGGCGAGCAGCCGAGCGACGGCGGCGTCGTCCTCGGCGAACGGCAGCAGCGAGGCAATCACATGCGGCTCGCTCTCGCCCTCGACGGCCATCAGTGCCGGTGGATGCCCGCCGGGACCCGACGCGCGCTGCGTACCGGCACGACGGTCCACCTCGATCACCGCGCGGATCGGCGCGGTGCCATCGGGGGTGAGCCGCCGGATGCGCACCACAGCGCCGTGCGACATGGTGCGTTCGTAGAGGGTCATGGACATCAGGATTCCTGGGTCGATTCCATACCCAGCGAAATTCGTGTGTGGCGCCCCCCCGCGCAAGGCGAACGGGTACACGAATCACGCGTCGGGTGTCAGGTCTACGCGGTCTGGTTGCGTGCGCCGTGCTCGGACTTCATCTTAGCGCGCCGATGCCAGCCGCCCTGCCCCCCTCTCGGTCGACCCGCGTTGTCATCGTCGGCAGCGGTTTCTCGGGCGTCGCCATGGCCATCGCGCTGCGGAAGCAGGGCATCAGCGACCTGATCATCCTCGAGCGAGCTGCCGAACTGGGCGGCACCTGGCGCGACAATGCGTATCCGGGGTGTGCCTGCGACGTGGAGAGCGTGCTCTACTCGCTCTCGTTCGCTCCCAATCCGGACTGGTCTCGCGCGTTCTCCCCGCAGCCGGAGATTCGCGCGTACCTGGAGCGCGTCGCTGCGGAGTACGGGATCGTGCCGCTCATCCGCTTCGGCGAGGACGTGCACGGTGCCGTGTGGGACGATACCGCCAAGCGATGGACGGTCGAGTCCACATCGGGCGTGTGGCAGTGCGATGCGATCGTGCTCGCCAACGGCCAGCTGAGCGACCCGGTCGTGCCGGAGATGGCGGGGCTGGCGAGTTTTGCAGGCCCGGTGTTTCACACCGCGCAGTGGAACCACGCCGTGCCGCTCGAGGGCAAGCGCGTGGCGGTGATCGGCACGGGCGCGTCGGCGATCCAGGCGATCCCCGCCATCCAGCCGAAGGTCGGGCAGCTCGTGGTGCTGCAGCGTTCGCCGGCCTGGGTGATGCCTCGGTGGGACCATGCGGTGCCCGCGTGGCGACGCAGGCTGCACCAGCGCTTTCCCATCACGCAGAAAGTGCTCCGATTGGCGCAGTACCTGCGACACGAAACGCTCTTCCTGCCGTTCCGCCACGCCGCGGTGCGGAAGATCGCCGAACGCCTCATCAGTCTCCACCGCACGAACCAGGTACGCGACCCGGAGCTGCGCTCGGCGCTCACGCCGCGATACGCGATCGGCTGCAAACGGCTGCTGCTCTCCGACGACTACTACCCGGCGATGACGCAGTCGAACGTGTCGCTCGTGACCTCGGCCATCGCGCGCGTGGTGCCCGATGGCATCGTCACCGCCGATGGGCAGACGCACGCCGTCGATGTGATCGTCCTCGCCACGGGCTTTCGCGTGACCGACTGGCTGCTGGCCCCGGTGATCCGCGGCCAGGGCGGCCAGACGCTCGCCGAGGCGTGGCAGGGCAGTCCGAAAGCATATATGGGGACGACGATCGCGGGATTCCCGAATCTGTTCACGCTCATGGGCCCGAACACCGGCCTTGGGCACTCGTCGGTCCTCATGATGGCTGAGGCACAGATCACGCATGTCGTGCAGGTGCTCGCCGAGTCGGGCAAGCGAGGCGCGCGCGCCGCCGAACCGACGGCCGAGGCGCAGGCGCGCTATGTGCGATGGATGGATGCGAGCCTGGCGACGACGGTGTGGAACCAGGGCGGCTGCCAGAGCTGGTATCTCGACCGCACGGGCCGGAACTCGGCGCTCTGGCCGTTCGGTGTGGGACGCTTCCGTCGCACGGTGGAGCGCGTACGACCGGAGGATTATCGCTTCTCGGCCTAAGGTTGCAGCCGATGGAACACGGCTTCTTCCAGCACGTGGCCGTCGCGCAGGTGCTCCACCACGATGCGCTCGAGGAGCTGGGGGGTGACGCCGCCGTACCAGATCCCCTCAGGGTACACAGCCATCACCGGGCCGCCGGCGCACACGCCCAGGCAGGGCGCCTCGGAGCGTTTCACGCGGCGCGGCCCGAACAGCAGGTCCTCGCGCTGCAGCAACTTGGCCAGCAGGGCGTACAGCGACCGGCCGCGTCGGTCCTGCGAGCAGAACCCCCCCGTGCAGATGAGCACGTGGCGGGCATAGGGCTCCATCAGGGGTTGCGGATTGGTCACAGGCGGGGAGGCGGAATGTTGGGTCGCGAATCAAGTTAATTGACGTACCGGTCCCCGCGTTCCCGCAGCACCGCGGGACGCGGCCGGCGGCTGTTCCGTCCCCGTTCGAGAATCCATGCGTTCATTCGTCGCCGCGCTCCTCGTGTTCGCCGTGCTCCCCGCCTCGGCGCAGTCGCCCGACGCGCCGTTGCCGCACGACACCGCGGTGCTCACCGGGCGCCTGCCCAATGGCGTGCAGTACATCGTGCGGCACAACGCGCGCCCCGAGAAGCGTGCCGAGCTGCGGCTCGTCGTGAACGCCGGGTCGGTGCTCGAGGACAGCACGCAGCGCGGCCTCGCGCACGTGGTGGAGCACATGGCGTTCAACGGCACGCGCCGGTTCCCGAAGAGCGACATCGTCAACTTCCTCGAGCGCATCGGGATGCGGTTCGGCGCCGACATCAACGCCTCGACATCGTTCGACGAGACCATCTACCAGCTGCAGGGGCCCACGGATACGGCGCGGCTCGTCGGCACGGCGCTCGACATCCTGCAGGACTGGGCGCAGGCGGTGACGTTCGACCCCGCGGAGCTGCGCAAGGAGCGCGGCGTGGTGATCGAGGAGTGGCGCACGGGGCGGAACGCCTCGACGCGCGTGTCCAACCGGCAGTTCCCGGTGATGCTGCGCGGCTCGGCGTACGCTGATCGCCTGCCGATCGGCACCAAGCAGAGCCTCGACACCTTCGCCGATTCGAACGTCGTGCGCTTCTATCGCGACTGGTACCGCCCCGACCTCATGACGGTGGTCGCCGTCGGTGACTTCGACGCGAAGCAGATGGTGCGGGACATCAGCGCGCGCTTTTCGACGATCCCGGCGAGTGCGTCGCCGCGCCCCCGCCGCCTCGCGGCCGTTCCCGATCACGCCGCGACGCTCGTCTCGATCGAGAGCGACCCCGAGTACCAGGCGAAGAACGTCACCCTGCTCTGGAAGATGCCGCACCAGCCGTACAAGACGGCCGGCGACTTCCGGCGCTCGCTCGTCTCGTCGTTCTACGACGGCATGATGAACCAGCGCTTCACCGAGATCACGCAACGCCCCGACGCGGCGTTCGCCTTCGCCGGGTCAGGGCGCGGACCGTTCGTGCGAACCAAGGACGCCTACCAGCTCTTCGCCGGCGTGAAGGAGAGCGCGTTCACCGCCGCGGCCGACGCACTGCTCGCCGAGGCGGAGCGGGTGCGGCGGTTCGGCTTCACGGTCGGCGAACTCGACCGGCAGCGAAAGAACTACCTGCGCGACATGACGCAGGCCTACCTCGAGCGCGACAAGACGGAGTCCGCCGCGTTTGCCGACGAGTACGCCTCGGGTACGCTCACCGAGGCGCCCATCGTGGGGATCGAGGACGAGCTCCTCCTGGCGAATAGCATCGCCCCGGCCATCACGCTCGGCGAGGTGAACGCGCTCGCCCGCACCACGTTCAGTGATTCGAACCGCGTGGTGCTCGTGGCGGCGCCGGCCAAGCCCGACATCACGCTCCCCAGCGAATCCTCGCTGCTCGTCGCGTTCGAGCGCGTGAAGAGCGCGACGCTCATCGCCTATTCCGACTCCACCTCGGCCGCGCCGCTCGTGCCCGCGCCGCCGGCGCCGGGACGCATCGTGAAAGAGCGCACGCTCGCCGGCACGGGGATCATCGAGTGGACGCTGTCGAACGGCGCGGTGTTCCTGCTCAAGCCCACGGATTTCAAGGCCGACGAAGTGCTGCTCCAGGGACAGGCCCCGGGCGGCATCTCGCTGCTCGAGGACCGCGACGTCCCCTCCGCACTGGGCGCGGACGTGCTGCTCGGCGTGAGCGGCGTGGGCGCGTTCAGTCAGGTGGACCTGCAGAAGAAACTCACCGGCATCCGCGCGATGGCGGGTGCGAGCATCGGGTCGAACGCCGCATCGGTCGAGGGACAGGCGTCGCGTCAGGACCTCGAGACGCTGTTCCAGCTCACCTGGCTGCGTTTCACGCAGCCGCGCGTGGACACCTCGGCGTGGCAGGCCTTCGGCAATCAGGTGCGGTCGTCGATGGCGAATCAGCGCAACCAACCGGCGCGCGTGTTCAGCGACACGATCACGCTCACGATGGCGCAGCATCATCCGCGCACGCACCTGTTCAGCCCCGAACTGCTCGACTCGGTGGACCTCGGCCGTGCGCTGGCGATCTACCGCGCGCAATTCGCCAACGCGGGGGCGTTCCACTTCTATCTCGTCGGCGCGTTCGCGCCCGATTCGGTGAAGCCGCTCGTCGAACGGTGGATCGCGTCGCTGCCGGGAAACGCCGCACGCGACCGCGTGGTGGACCGGCACGTGCGCCCTCCCTCCGGGTTGGTGGCGAAGACGGTGCGCAAGGGCGTCGAGCCCAAGGCGAGTACGCGGCTCATCTTCACCGGTCCGTGTCGCTACAGTTTCGAAGAGCGCGTGGTGCTTTCGGCGCTCGAGGAGCTGCTCACCATCCGGCTGCGCGAAGTGCTGCGCGAGGACAAGGGCGGCACGTACGGCGTGAGCGCCGGCGTCAGCTGCAGCCACATCCCGTACGAACGGTCGCGCGTGGACATCTCGTTCGGCAGCGCGCCGGAGCGCGTCGACGAACTGGTCGCCGCCGCGCTCGCCGTGCTCGACAGCGTGAAGGCCGGCGCGATCAGCGATTCGAACCTCGTGAAGGTGCGCGAGATCATGCGTCGCGAACACGAGAGCGCGCTCAAGCAGAACGAATCGTGGCTCGGCACGATGGCCGACGCCGACGAGGACGGCCGCGACGCCGCCGACTGGCTGCGCGTGCCGGCGCTCGCGGCGGCGCTCACGCGCGAACAACTGCGCGATGCGGCACGGATGGTGATCGACCCGGCGCGCATGGCGCGCTTCACGCTGCTTCCCGAGGCGTCCGCATCGGGCGCCTCACCCAAACACTGACGACGACAGGGTCCCGCATGCACCGCATCGCGACGGGCCACGGAGAACTCGCATGAAGAACGATCGCCCCGGCACGACAGACGAGATCCGCCACGACCTCACGCTCGCGATGCACTGGCGCGGCGACCTGCGGTTCGAGGCCGGCCGCGAGGGGGCGCCGTCGATCCTCATGGACTCCAACTCGGCGGCCGCGCCGAGCCCGCCGGAGACGATGCTCTCGTCGCTCGCCGCGTGCACGGCCACCGACGTCGTGCTGATCCTCGAGAAGCGGCGCACGAAGCCGACGGCGCTCGAAGTGTCCATCCGCGCCGAGCGTGCCGAGGGGACGCCACGGCGCGTGACGAAGGTGCACCTCGCCTATCGCATCACCGGCACGGGGATCGAGCGCGCGCAGGCGGAGCGGGCCATCGAGCTCGCCGTCACCAAGTACTGCACCGTGCGCGATTCGATGGATCCGGAGATGCCGGTGCTGTGGTCGCTGGAGTTGGTGGACGGGTGAGTCGGTTGAGCGGCGCGCTGCGAGTACTCAAACGCTGGACAGTGCTCGCGCATCTCTATCTGGGCATCGCGTTCGCGCTGCTCTTCGTGATGTGGTTCGCAACGGGCGTCGTGTTGATGTACGCACCGTTCCCGGGATTCCGGCAGGACCGGCAGTACGCGCGCATGGCGCCGCTGCGCTGCGCCGCCTGTACGCGACCGCTGGCCGACGCTTTGCCGTTGATGACTGATCGCGATTCCACGGCCGTCGTGCGTCTCGGCATGCGACTCGATCGTCCTGTGATCCGCTATCGCACGACGGCGCACCGCACCGAGGCGTTCTTTGCGGACAGTCTGCGGGAGGCCGCCGAACTCTCGCCCGCCGAGGCGCGGCTCGCGGCGGCGGCGTACGCTGGGCTCGACACGGGAAGTGTCCGTGAGGCCGCGCTGATCGACGAGCCCGATCAATGGACCGTCGAAGGCGTGCTGCGACAGGAACTGCCGCTGTGGCGCGTCGATTTCGGCGACGCCGCCCGGACGCGCGTGTATGTGAGTGCCCTCGGCGGCGAGGGCGTGACGACGTCCACGGGTCGCGAGCGCACGCTGGCCTGGCTCGGCGCGATCCCGCACTGGATCTATCCGCGCGTGCTGCGCGCGCGGCTCGGTGCGTGGCTGTGGACCGTGATCGTGCTGGACGCGCTCGGCACCGTGATGTCCGTCGCGGGGATGGCGGTGGGGCTGTGGCAACTTCGCTGGCGTCGTCACGGGAAGGCACCGTCGAATCGCATCCCGTACCGCGTGGCGTGGATGCGCTGGCATCACCTCACCGGACTCGTGTTCGGCGCCGTGACGTGCACATGGATCTTCAGCGGCACCCTGAGCGTCGATCCGTTCGATTGGAGCCCCGGGAATCGGCCGTCGGACGCAGAGGTGGTGTCGCTGCAGGGAGGTCCCTTCGACGCGGCCTGGTTCGAGCGCTCGCCGGCCACGGCCGTCGAGCGCATGGGGCCGACGGTGCGCGAGTTGCGCGCCATCGTGGTCGCGCGCCGTCCATACTGGGTGAGCGTCGCCTCCGCGGGCACGGCGCGCTCGATGTCGGCCACAGCCGACGACACACAGCCGCCGTTAGCCGACCTCGACCTCACGCTCGCCGCTGCGACGCTCGTCCCCGACGCGCGCGT
>CAIRBD010000132.1 GCA_903876745.1 uncultured Gemmatimonadota bacterium | reverse complement strand
TCGAACAGGAGACGGTGGCCAGCCTCGGCCTCGGGCTGATCGGCGGTTCGCTGGCGCGCGACCTGGCCGCACGCGGCGCCCGCGTGCTCGGATTCGACACCGACGCGGCCACGCTGCGCGCGGCACGCGCTGCGCGCGCCATCCACGGGGCGATCGGCGCGTCATTTACCGAGCTGCGTCAGGCGACGATCGTCGTGCTGGCGGTTCCGGTGGACACGGCGCCCGCTCTGCTCGAGCGGGCGTCTTCGTTTCTGGACGCGGCCGTGCTCGTGACCGATGTGGGGAGCACCAAGCTGGTGATCGGCGAGCAGGCGCTGGCCAGCGGGGTGCAGGCGCGCTTCGTTGGCGCGCATCCGATGGCGGGCGACCATCGCGCCGGATTCGCCGCCTCGCGCACTGGACTGTTCGCGGGATCACGCGTCTCTCTGTGTCCCTCGGCGCAATCATCGCCGGCGGCGAAGACGAAGGCACTCGCGCTCTGGCACGCCGTGGGCGCCGACGTGCGCTGGACGACGGCTGGTGAACACGACGGCGAGGTCGCGTTCACGAGCCACCTGCCGCATCTGCTTTCGGCCGCGCTGGCGCGCACCATCGAAAAGGCCGGCCACGACGCCGGCGCGCTCGGTCCCGGCGGCAAGGAGATGACGCGCCTCTCGCGGTCGTCGCCGGCGATGTGGCAGGCGATCGTGTCGACCAACCACGAAGCGATCGCGCGCGCGCTGGGCGCGTGCGCCGCCGAACTCGAGGCGGTGCGCGAGCTGGTCGCGCGGCGCGACCACGACGGAGTGGCACGGCTGTTCGAGCTCGCGGGAGCGTGGCAGGGGGTGCCCGCGACCGCGGCGAAGCCGCAAAAGAAATCGCGGGGGGGAGCCGGCTGAGCCGACTCACCCCCCGCGACAGTGCCTCAGGCCTTACAGCGCGACGACCGACATCGCGTACCGTTGCTTCCTTTCGGCCCTGGCGGAGTTGGCGCGCGTTCGCCCGCTGGGGCCTGAGACACAGGTAATGTAACCGGCAGGCCTGATCGGTGGGAGCCCTACGGCTTCGGCGTCGGCAACTGGATCATCGCCGTCCCGCCCCCGCTGTACATCGGCATCTTGCCGTCCCACTTCTTCACCATCTCGTACTGCACGAGCGTGGGCGAGATGCTCTTCGCGAGCAGTTCGTTCGCGTGCGCCTGCGCCATGGCCTCGGCCGTGATCGCCTTGGCGCGGCCGGCCGCCTTGATCGAATCGCCCTGGGCCTGGAACGTGTTCTTCTGCAGTTCGTTCTCCGCCGTCAGCGCCTGCTGCTGCATCACGTTCTTCTGGTTGATGGCGTCCATCACGCTTGGCGGTGCGCGCAGCTCGTTGATCGTGAACTGGCGGACGACGATGCCGTACGGCGAGAGCCGCTGCTCGAGCAGCACGCGCGTGCGGTTCGTGGCCTCGGCCTTCTTGGGACCGATCACGTCGGCGATGGCCTCGCCGCCGAGCACTTCCTGCAGCGCCTGACGCGTGGCCTGCTTCACGTAGGTGTGCTGGATGGTCTCGACGTCGGTGCGGAACGTCTGGTACAGCTGCGGCACCTTGGGCGCGTTCAGTTCGAACGACATCGACACGTCGAGGGCGAGCGGCTGCCCCTCCTTGGAGTTGACGTTGATCTCGTCGTTGTTCGGCGACCCCTCGTGCGGCGTCTTGGCGAGCACGAGCGTCTGCATGAACGTCGGATACTCGACGATCGCCGTGAGGATCGGATTGCGCATATGCAAGCCTGGTCCGAGCGGCACGGCGTCGACGCCGCCGCCGGCGCGGTGGATGACGATGCCGATGTGCCCCGGGCTGATATATGTGAAGCTCGAGGGGACGAGCACGATCACCACCAGCGCCACGACAGCGATCTGGATCGCGCGCTTGACCTTGCTCATACCGCCGAACGAATCGATCGTGTTTCTAAAGGAATCTTCCATCGAGGGTCTCCTGGTAGCATTCCGGGCAGAGGGTGGCGCCTCCCGGAAGGCGGACGAGATCGCGCTCGTCGTGCGGCCCGTGCACCGGGCAGCTTGCTGCGACCTCCCGCTCGAGGCGCCGCCTGTTCTGGATCTGCGTGAGGCGGGTGCCGAGCGGGGACGACTGCAGCAGCGAAACAACAAGAGCGCCGAGTGCCGCCAGGAAGGCGACGAACAGGGCGCTCTCGAAGATGATGGCTAACATAGGGGTTGGTGAGGATACTACGCGGCGCTCTGTCGGGCTGTTTCACAGCGATCGGCGCGGCGGCGACTTCCGACCCCACGCCGCGCCGTAACTCCTACGCCAGCAACGACTTGAGGGATTCCGTCGCCTTCTGCATCTCGGCCATCGTGCCGACCGAGATTCTCAGGTGGTTATTCAGCGGCGGGAACTGACGCCCCACGGCAACGCCCTTCTTGAGCGCGTCCGACTTGAACTGCTTCACGTCCCTCTTGATGTCGACCATCAGGAAGTTCGCGTCACTCGGCGCCACGAAGAAGCCGGCGCCCTCGAAGAACTTGCGCGTGAACGCCTTGGCCTCGCGGTTCTTCTTCTGTTCATCGGCGATGTGCGCGGCGTCGGCGACGGCCACGGCCGCGCCGGCGAGGGCGAGCTGATTCACGCCGGAATCGAGGATCCACGGGCCAAGCTTGGCGAGCGTCTCGGGACGGCCGATGGCGTAGCCGCACCGCACGCCCGCCATGCCGAACACCTTGCTCATCGTGCGCAGCACGATGACGTGCGGGTTCGCCATCGCGAGCGGAACGGCCGTGGCGTACGACGGATCGTCCACGTATTCGTGGTACGCCTCATCCACGAGCACGGTGGTCTCGGGCGAGAGCTTGTTCACCTGCTCGATGAACTGCTGCACGGCGGCCTTGCCGTGCACCGAGGCCGTGGGGTTGTTCGGGTTGCACACGTAGACGAGTCCGGCGCCCTTCGACGCGTCGGCCATCGGCGCGAGGTCGAGGCGCAGCTTCGCATCCACCGGGATGGCGCGCACCGGCGTGCCGAGGAACTTGGCGAAGTTCGCGGAACTCTCGAACGTGGGCGACCCAACGACCAAGGCACGCTCCTTGTTCGTGAGCGCCTGCACCGTCACGCGGAGCAGTTCGCCGCTGCCGCAGCTGAGGAGCACGTTCTCGCTCTTGATACCGTGCGTCTTGGCGATGGCGGCGCGCAGGTCTTCTTCGTACTTGAACGGATAGCGGTTCGCCTCGGCGAACGCGGCGCGCATCGCCTCGAGCACGCGGGCGCCGGGACCGTTGGGATTCTCGTTGCTGTCGATGCGCACGATGCCCGGCGCCGCGGCGGCCATCCGGTCGGCGCGGCGGCCCGTGGTGGACTGGAACGCGAACAGCGCCTCACGGCCGCGGTCGCTGACGAGCGGCATGGCGAGCACGCCGGCGCCGCCGGCACCGAGGGAGGCAAGGAACGCGCGACGGGACACGGACATCAGCGACTCCGGGAAGAAGGGACAGCGGCGAAGATAGCGCGCCGCGCGGTCAGTCGGCCAGACCGCGCCCCTGCACGGCCATCATCGTCCCCTGCAGTTCGAGCACCTGCGTCGACTCGCCGTCGTCGGTCAGGGCGTGCACGGTGCCGCGCACGACGGTGATCGTGCGCCCGCTGCGCAGCACGCGGCCGCGCGCGACGAACCGCGCGCCTGCCGCGGGCGCGAGCATGTTCACTTTGTACTCGATGCTGAGCACCGCTGCGTCAGCCGGCATCAGCGAGAGCGCGGCGTAGCCGCAGGCGCTGTCGGCGATGGCGGCGCTGACGCCGGCGTGCAGAAAGCCGTGCTGCTGCACGAGGTCGGTGCGATACGAGAGGGTGATGTCGCACTCGCCAGGCGCCACGTGCGAGAGTTCGGCGCCGAGCAGCTGCATGAACGCCTGCTTGGCGAAGCTCGCGCGCACGCGGGACGCGGCGGGCGCGGGATCAGCGACGGGCGGCTTCGGCCGTTCCCCGTTCACGCCGTCGCGACCGGCGCGCCGTCGGCGGTCCAGGCGCGCCATCCGCCGGCCATCGAGGTCACGTTGGTGTAGCCCATCTGCTGCAGCGCGTCGCCGGCGAGCGCCGAGCGGAAACCGCCGCCGCAATAGAGGATGATCTCGGCGTCCTTGGCGGGGATCTTCGTCTCGACGTCGCGTTCGATCACGCCTTTGCCGATGTGCATCGCGCCCTCGGCGTGACCGGCGTCCCATTCGCGGTCCTCGCGGACGTCCACGAGCACGGCGTGCGGGTTGTCGCTGAGCCGTTCGAGCGTCTCGGCGACGGTGACTTCGCGCACCTTCAGTTTGGCGGCATCGACGATGGCGAGGAAGGCGGGGGCATGCTGCATGCGTGGATTCCGGAGAGGGATCAGGAGAGGAGGTCGCGCAGCACCATCGCCGCGTGTTCGACCTGCGCGCGAGTGACGTCGAGGTGCATGACGGCGCGCACGCGCGTCGCCGTCCAGACGCTGACGCGCACGCCGCGGGCGAGGGCGGCGGAGGCAAGCGTGCCGCTGTCGGTGCCGATGAGATCGATCATCACGATCCCGGTATCGGGCTTCACGGGACGCGCGCGCGGCGCCTCGCCGACGATCTCGGCGAAGCGCGCGGCGTTGGCATGATCCTCGTGCAGACGGTCGTAGTGATGCTCGAGTCCGTAGAGCGCTGCGGCGGCGAGTACGCCGCTCTGCCGCATGCCGCCGCCGAAGCGTTTGCGCGCCATCCACGCCTCTTCGATCACATCGGCACGGCCGGCGAGGGCAGCGCCGACGGGGCCGCCGAGCCCTTTGGAGAACGAGACCATCGTGGCATCGGCGCAGGCGGTGAACGCGGCGAGCGGCGTGCCGGTGGCGACGCTCGCGTTCCAGAGGCGGGCGCCGTCGAGGAACACGTTGAGGCCGAGGTCGCGTCCCATCGCGGAGAGTGCGGCGAGTTCGTCGACGGGCGTGACCATGCCGCCGGCGCCGTTGTGCGTGTTCTCGAGGCAGAGCAGCGTGGTGTGGGCCGCGTCGCGGCTGGGCGGGCGGACGGCCCGCGCGAAGCTCTCGCGCGTGATGCGCGGCCCGCCGGTGACGAGCCGCACCTGCACGCCGGCGAGCGCCGCGGCGCCCGCCATCTCCCAGTTCACGATGTGCGAGTCGTCGTGCGCGAAGATCTCCGACCCCGGGCTCGAGAGCGCCCAGATGGCGGACTGGTTGGCCATCGTCCCCGTGGGGAAGAACAGGGCGCGCTCGGTGCCGAGCAGTTCGGCGGTGCGCTCCTCGAGGCGGCGCGTGGTGGGATCGCCGTCGAGCACGTCGTCGCCGACCTCGGCCTCGGCCATGGCGCGGCGCATGCCGGGGACGGGCTTGGTGACGGTGTCGCTGCGGATGTCGATGATGGCGGTGGTCATGCGGGGCTGCCGGGTTGGGAGTGCGAGCGCCCGAGGCTCTCCTGCAGGCGGTGTTCGTGCACCTGCGAGACGAGAGCGCCGAGGATGAACGTGAGCGACGCGTAGTACACCCAGAAGACGACGACGATGATGGCCGTCATGGTGCCGCTGTAGAGCGAGGCCGGGTTGTAGCGATTCACGACGGTGGTGAACAGACTGCGCGCGAACTCGAACAGCAGGGCGCAGGTGACGGCGCCGATGAGCGCCTGCTGCCACCGCACCTTGCGGGTGGGGAGCCATTTGTAGATGGCGAAGAACACGGCGATGAGCAACGCGAACGCCGTCACGCGTCCGGCAGCGTAGGTGAAGGGCCGCATCACGGTCTCGGCGTGAAGTCCCCATTCGCTGAGCACCTCCACGCCGCTGGACCTCGCGAGCGCGATGTACGCGCTCACGCCGATCCACGCGACGATGAGCGCCGTGGTGAGGATCGTCGCGCCCACATCGAGGAGTTTGCCGAGCAGCATGTTCCGCGTCACGGGTTCGTCGAACGCGCGGATGAGCACGGAGCGCATCGACGCGAAGAGCCGCGTGGAGAACCAGACGAAGGCGATGGCGCCGTAGAGGCCGGCCTTGCCGCGCGTCTTCATGACGTCGTGCAGGACGGGATCGAGCAGAGAGCCGTCGCCGCTGAACGTCGTGGGGAAGAGCTGCTGCAGGAAGTCGGCGACG
>CAIRBD010000131.1 GCA_903876745.1 uncultured Gemmatimonadota bacterium | reverse complement strand
TTGCCGGCGCCCGGTGGTCCGAGCAGCACGACGATCATGGTCTTGCTCCTTGCGCGATTCTAGAAGCCTGCGTCGCCGCCCCGACCGCGGAAGCGAACGCGTCCCTTCTTCATGAAGCCATCGTACTTGCGCAGCAGCAGGTGCTGCTGCATCTGCGCCATCGTGTCGAGCGCCACGCCCACCACGATGAGCAGCGACGTCCCGCCGAAGCGGAACGGCACGTTCACGAGGTCCGCGATCCAGATCGGCAACAGCGCGATGATCGTCAGGAAGACCGCGCCCGGGAACGTGATGCGGCTCACCACCTGATCGATGTACTCGGCCGTCTTCGACCCCGGCTTGATGCCCGGGATGAAGCCGCCCTGCTTCTTCAGGTTCTCCGCGAGGTCGATCGGATTGAAGATGATCGACGTGTAGAAATACGTGAAGAAGATGATCAGCACGGCCGACAGCGCGAAGTACAGCCACGTCCCCGGCTGGAAATAATCGGAGAAATCGCGGAGCTTCTCGTTGCCGCTGAACTGCGCCAGCGCGCCCGGCACGACGATCAGCGACTGCGCGAAGATGATCGGCATCACGCCCGCGCTGTTGATGCGCAGCGGGATGAAGTTCTTCGCCGCTTCGCGCATCCGGCCCCGCGCCATCGTGCGCTGCGGGATCTGGATCGCGATGCGACGCGCCGCCAGCGTGATGAGCACCACACCCGCCACCACGCCGAGCATCAGGATGCCCACCGCGATGAGGGCGAGCGGCTGCACCGCGCCCGTGCTGATGAAGCTGAACGTCTGCCCGATGCCCGGCCAGAACCGCTCGACGATCGAGAAGAAGATGAGCAGCGAGGCGCCGTTGCCGAGGCCGCGTTCCGTGATCTGCTCACCGAGCCACATCACGAAGATCGCGCCCGTCGTCAGCACCAGCGTCATCTGCAGCTTGAAGCCGAAGCCCGGCGTGCCCACCGCGCCCTGCACGCTCTCGGTGAACAGCGAGAAGCCCCACGCCTGCACGAACGCCAGCGCGACCGTCGCGTAGCGCGTGTACTGCGTGATCGTCTTCCGGCCCTCTTCGTCCTTCTGCATCTTGTCGACCTGCGGCAGCACCGCGCCGGCGATCTGCGCGAAGATGCTGGCCGAGATGTACGGCATGATGCCGAGCGCGAAGATCTGCGCACGGCTCAGGTTGCCGCCCACGAACATGTCGTAGAGGCCGAAGAAACCCCCGGCCCCGCCCTTCTGCTGATTGCGGAAGAAGTCCACCATCGCCTGCACGTCCACCCCCGGCGCCGCGACGTGCGAGCCGACACGGTAGACGAGCAGGCAGATGAACGTGAAGACGATCTTCTGCCACAGCTCGGGCGTGCGATAGATGTTCGCGACCGCCTGAGCGGGATTGGCCTGGGCCATGTTACTCCTCGACCTGCCCGCCCGCCGCGACGATCTTCTCGCGGGCGGTGGCGCTCATCTTGATGCCGCGCACCGTCACGGCGTGCGTGATCTCGCCGTTCGCGAGCAGCTTCGCCGGTCCCGTGTTCCCATGGACCAGTCCGGCCGCGACCAGCGTCTCCTGCGTCACCTCGGCGCCCTGCGGCAGCAGCGCGAGATCGCCCAGATGCACCACCTGCGACTCGACCCGGAACGGATTCGTGAAGCCGCGCTTCGGCACGCGACGCGTCATCGGCATCTGGCCGCCCTCGAAGTGCG
>CAIRBD010000130.1 GCA_903876745.1 uncultured Gemmatimonadota bacterium | reverse complement strand
GGTGAAGGAAGCCGCACTCGCCGTGACGGGGCGCGCGATCCACATCTAGGCGGCGCGGTGGTGCGTGGTGCGGGGCGGCATGCCGAACGGGCACGCCGCCCCGCCGCCGTTCACGCCAGGTACTTGTCGCGGAAGAACGCGTAGTGATGCAAGTCGTGTCCCGCGATGATGTACACGATCGCGCGCGCGGATACCGGCTTCTCGCTCGAGACGCCGCGGCGTTCGCCGGCTGCGTCATCGAGCGATTCGATGAGCGCCAGCGTCGCCACGCGCACGGTGGCGAATTCCGCGAGCAGGCTGCGCATCGTGCGCGCACTGGCGCCGGAGTTGGGCACCCACGCATCCTGATCGAAACCCGGGAGCGGCGTAGCGTCACCGCGCGCGACGCGCAGCAGGCGGTAGGTGAACACGCGCTCGGTGTCGATCAGATGGAGCAGTGATTCCTTGAGCGTCCATTTGCCCGGACTGTAGGCGCGGTCGCCCATCGATTCCGGCACGTCACGGAGCAACGCGGTCATGTCGGCGCCCTGCCGGCGCAGCATGGCGAGCACATCGCCGTCGGGGACGAGATTGACGTAACCAGCGAAATACTGGGCGAACTCGTCGGCAGCCGGACGCAGGAGTGGCGACATGGGCGGTGGCCTCATTTGAGGGAAAAGGAGTTGCGCGCGGACGACTGATCCTGCGTGAGGTAACAAACTAACACTCCAGTTAACCGGTTACTCTAAGTTGCGTTGTGACAAGTACTTACGTATTTCTTCGGATGTGACCTGCGTCACCGCGTTACCCGTTGCCTGGGTTCATCCTCCACTCGACGCCTCGCAAAGGGCGGACATGTGTGAAGCCACTTCGGTGGCCCCTGTGCTGAGTTCAGCCATGCATGTCAGCCGCCCATCCCCTGCGAGGACAAGACTACCCCCGCACATCGAATGACATCTCAGAGCTCGGCCCGTGCCGGGACGGCTTCACAGCCGCCGCGGGTACACCTGCCGCACCCATCCGTCTCGGCGGCCACATCGCCCGTCGAACAGTCCGACCCGCGTGATCCGCACGTTCAGCCACCGCCGAACGTGCCGCCTCGCGTGCCGCCGTCGCCGCGCGCTCCGAATCGCGATGCGCCGCAGGCGAAGCGCGGGGGGCTGGCGCTCATGCTCCTCGTGCTGCCGCTCCTCGCGGTGAACATCGCCGGCACGGAGTACTACGTGGCCGGGCTCCCCGAGCGCGTGCGTCATCCGTGGCACGCGTGGCTGCGGCCGTCGGGCTACGTGGGGCAGAGCGCCGGCTTCCTGGCCTTCGTCGTGTTCGTGTTCCTGTGGCTGTACCCGCTGCGCAAGAAGTACAAGAAGCTCGCCTTCACCGGCACCGTGGGCAAATGGCTCGACGTGCACGTGACGACGGCGCTCGCCCTGCCGCTGCTGCTCGCCATCCACGCCGCGTGGCGCTCCGACGGCGTGATCGGGCTTGGCCTCACGGCGATGCTCATCGTCTGCGCGAGCGGCGTCATCGGCCGGTACATCTACACGCGCATCCCGCGCGCCAAGAGCGGCGTGGAGCTCACGCGCGATGAAGTGGCGGCCCAGCGTCGCGACCTGCTCGTGGAGCTCGGACAGGCCACCGGCATCGCACCGCACGTCGTTGAGCAGATGCTCGATCTCAGCGGCGACTCCAGCGCCACGGACAACGCGGCCAAGGTGCTCTGGCGCCTGTTCACGAACGACCTGATGCGGTGGAGCCGCACGCGCGACCTGCGCAAGAAGTTCGCCGCCGCGGCGCCGGACGGCCGGCCGATCGGGCGCGCGGCGCTCGCCAGCGCCGTGCGACTCGCCGACCGCGAGATGTCGCTGCGCCAGCAGACGCGCATGCTCGACGCGACCCATCGCGTGTTCCGCTATTGGCACGTCGCACATCGTCCGTTCGCGATCACCGCCCTGGTGGCGGTGGTCATCCACGTCGTCGTGGTCGTCGCCGTCGGCGCGACCTGGCTGCGATAGGAGACGCCGATGATCGAGACGACCCTCGGCTTCTTCGCGCTCACGGCGCTGATGGTGTGGCTGCACCTGCGGGCGCGTGGCCCCTCGACGTCGTCGCGCGCGAGCGGCGCGATGGTGGCGATCAAGGGACTCCCGTGCCCGCGCTGCAAAGTGATCGTGCCGCAAGGCTCCACCTTCTGCCCGGGCTGCGGCGTGCCGCAGCAGATCTTCGAACTGGTGCAGGCGTCGGAGTCGAAGGGCGCAGCCGCGAGCGGCGCGTTGAAGGCGATGGTGCGTGCCGACATGTGCGTGGGATGCGGCACCTGCGTCGACGCCTGCCCCGAACCCGGCGCGATCACGCTGCGCGGCAAGCTCGCCGTGGTCGACAACAATCTGTGCCAGGGCCACGGGGAGTGCGTGCGCGGCTGCCCCGTGGGCGCCATCTCGGTGACGACGGGCACGGCCGTGAACCGCGTGCAGGTGCCGCTCGTGAACAGCGAGTTCGAGACGAACGTGCCCGGG
>CAIRBD010000129.1 GCA_903876745.1 uncultured Gemmatimonadota bacterium | reverse complement strand
CCGGTAGCGGCGAGGGCGCTCGCGCCCCCCCACACGATCATGAGCGTGCCGGCGACGATGGCCGCGGGGCGTGCGATGCCTGCGATCTCGCCGGCGCGATCGAATCCGGCGCCGGCCGCTCCCGCAAGGGCGCCGAGCGCGGCGTAGGAGAGGAGGCGCCCGACGTTGTAGCCGAGCGTGCCTCGCAGGTCGGGCTCACCCGCACCCGCCACGAAACACGCGAGCCCACCGCACATCCCTGCGCAGTGGGCGCTTCCGAGGAGTGCGGCGAGAAAGACGGATGTGGCGAGTGCGATCACCGGGCCGGCGGCGCCGGTGGCTGCGCGCCGCCGATGTCGACGCGCGCGTCGGAGGTGAAGTGGTCCTTGCCGCGCGTGACCTCGAGCCTGAACTCCCAGAGGCCGCCGCGATCGAACGCGAGGTGGGCCGCGTACCCGAGCGGTCCCTCGACGAGACCGGCGCCGAGGTGCCGGTCACCGTCGACGTTATTGATGGCCGTGACGTGCACGCGGGCGCCGGTGATGGCGGCGCCGGTGGAATCCGTCAGCCGCGCTGTGACCTTTCCACCGTCTGCACCGAGTGGGCCGACGGTGAGCGCGACCTGCCATCCGAGGCGGGCATTCACCCCGCGCTGGGCGATGACGGAGTCGTAGGCGACGCCCTTGTTGTAATAATCGGGCTCGATCGACACGCTGGAGTCGTGCGTGGCGGCCCAGAGGATGACGCCCTGCCCAGCCGCGGTCGCGAGCAGGAGCGCTCCGATGAACCACGGCCAATACCAACCCTTCTTCATTTCTCGCGCTCCGAGTGTCCGCTGTCGTGTTCGTTGGGACCGCGCAGCCGCCAGGGGAACTCCTGGACGAACGCTCCACCGTCGCTCACACGGAAACGTACCTTCCGTGCGCCGTCGTGGAATGCCGTCTCGGGGAGGATGATGAAGAGGCTGGTCACGACGGTCTTCCCGTTGACCACGTTCAACGGCAACTCGGGCGCGATCACCTTCGCGCCCTCGGCGTCGAGCAGGTCCACGGCATAGCGCTGCGTCGCGCTCGAGCGATTGGCGATCTTGACGCGCACCTGGTTCACGACGGAACCGTCGGGTTCGCGCGTGAACGGCTCGCCGATGGCGCCGAGCACGGTCACGTCGGCCTTGTCCTTGGTCTCGAGCGCGTAGATGAACGCGCCGAAGAATGCGAGCAAGGCGAGCGGATAGAGCACCGTGCGCGGCCGGATGACATGCCGCACGTGGCCGGCGAGCGCTTCCTTGGAGGTGTAGCGGACCAGTCCTTCGGGCTTGCCCGTGCGGCGCATGACGGCCGCGCAGGCATCCACGCACTGGGTGCAGTGGATGCATTCCATCTGCAGGCCGTCGCGGATATCGATGCCGGTGGGGCAGGTGAGGACGCAGGCGTTGCAGTCCACGCAGTCGCCGCCGGCGGGTGCCATCGGGAGCGCCTTCTTGGGCTGTCCGCGCGGCTCGCCACGGGCCGGGTCATACGAGACGATGAGCGACTGCTTGTCGAGCAGCACCGCCTGCCAGCGGCCGTAGGGGCAGGCGACGAGGCAGGTCTGCTCACGGAACCAGGTGAAGTCGAAGAACACCGCGACCGTCGTGATGGCCATCAGCACGAACGGTGTGGGATGATCGTAGGGCGACTGCATCATCCAGCGCGCGAGCTCTTCCGTGCCCACGAAATAGGCCAGGAACGAGTTGCCCAGGATCGCGGCGAGCACGGCGTAGATCGCGTACTTCGCGAGGCGGCGCGGATGGAGGTGTTGCCCGCGCTTGTCGAACTGCCGTGACTTGGCCCATCCGCCCTCGATCCAGCGCTCGATGGGGCGGAACAGGAACTCCATGTACACGGTCTGCGGGCACGCCCAGCCGCACCACACGCGGCCGAAGAGCGCCGTCATCAGGAACACGCCGATGAGCAAGCTGATGCCGAGGAGCATCAGCAGCAGGGTATCGGTGGGCAGGTAAGTGGTGCCGAAGAGCGTGAACTCGCGCCGCGGGAGATCGAGGAGCATCAACGGTTTGCCGTTGAGCCGGAAGTGCGGGATCGCGAGGAAGAGCAGCATCAGCCCGTACGCCACCGAGCGTCGTCTCTGCCAGAACTTTCCGCGCGACGGTTTCGGCCGGATCCAGCGCCGGGAACCGTCTGCGTTGAGCGTGGCGAGGACGCGCTCGGTGGGGGCTGGTGCCGTCATGGTTTCTTGGTTGTCGTTGCTGGAGGAGCGGCGGCTGCGGCTGCGGCTGCGGCTGCGGCGGAGGCCGGCGTGGCGCCGGCGAGCACGCCGTCAGGGGCCTTGGGGTTCGCCGGGTTCGTGCCGTGCAGCGACACGACGTAGGCCGTGAGCGAGTTGATCTGGTCAGGCTTCAGGATCTTGCCCCAGTTGGGCATGCCCTTGGCGAGCACGCCCTGATCGATCGTCGTGTGGATCTCGACGGGCGAGCCGCCGTGGATCCAGTAGTCGTCGGTGAGGTTCGGCCCGATGAGGCCGCCGCCGTCGGCGCGGTGGCAGCTGATGCAGGTGGTCGCGAAGAGCGCCTTCCCCTTCTCGATCTCCGCCTTGTCGGCGACGATCACGGCCATCTGTTCGGGCGTCACGTTCACGCCGCCCATGTTGGGATGTGCGGCCGCGAACGCGGCCATCTCCTTGTCATACACCTCGGTCTTCTTGGCACCGGCGCCGATGTCGCCCGGCGCCAGATAATACACCGGGGCGGCGATGATGGTCACGATGAAGAGCAGGATCCACCAGCGCGGCATCGGATTGTCGTACTCCTGGATGCCGTCGTACTCGTGGTCCATGATGGGGCGGTCGTCGCCAGCTTTCGTCATTGGATGGGCCTCAGCGCTCGCGCGGAGTCTGTGGAGTCAGGTCGTCGAGCGGCATCTGCCCCACGCGCTCGTAGAACGACGAGCGCGACGGGGCGAGCACCGATGCCAGCACGGCGACGAAGGCGATGAAGAACAGGACCAACGCCACGATCGCGTAGCCGGAAAGCCCGGACGCGCCCACGACGTCAGCGATGCTGCGCACGGTCAGTTGCCCCCGGCCTTGGGCACCGACGGTGCCAAGGCCACGCCAGCCGGCTTCTTGATGTCGGTGCCGAGCCGTTCGAGGTACGCGACGAGCGCCGTGATCTCCTTGTCGCCGAGGCCGGCGGGACCGCCGTTCTTGAGGACGTCCGCAGCGATCGCAGCCGCCTGTTCCCGCGCCATCGCGGGCGCCTTGTTCACGGCGTCGCCGTACGGGACGCCGAGCATCGCCATGGCATCGACCTTCTTCTGGATGCCGTCGAAGTTGATGGTGTTGCTGAGCAGTCCCGGATACGTCGGCATGATCGACTTCGGCGAGAGCGAACGCGGATTCTCCATGTGGCGCACGTGCCAGAGCGCCGGGTACTTGCCGCCCTCACGCGCCAGATCGGGCCCGATGCGGCGCGAGCCCCACAGGAACGGATGATCGTACACGGACTCGCCGGGCTTGGAGTAGTCGCCGTAGCGCTCGGTCTCGAACCGGAACGGACGGATCATCTGCGAATGGCAGTTGAAGCATCCCTCGCGGATGTAGACGTCGCGGCCTTCGAGTTCGAGCGGCGTGTACGGTTTCACGCTCGCGATGCTCGGCACGTTCGACTTGATGAGGAACGTCGGGATGATCTCGAACAGCGAGGCCACCACGATGCACAGCGCGACCATGACGCTGAAGAACAGCGGCATCGCTTCCCACTTGCGGTGCCACGTCATCGCCAGGAGCCCGCCCGACTTGGCGTGCTGCGGCGCGGGCAACGCGGAAAGCGGTGCGGCCGTCACGACCGGCACTTCATACGCCGCCGGGCGCTTCTTCCACGTCATCACGATGTTGTAGATGAAGATGATCGTGCCGATGATGTACAGCGTGCCGCCGGCCACGCGTACCCAGTACATCGGCATCAGACGCATCGTCGTCTCGATGAAGTCGGGGAACTGCAGGCGCCCCGTCTCGTCGAAGGCGCGCCACATGAGCCCCTGCGTGATGCCGGCGCTGTAGATGGACGCCACGTACAGCAGGATGCCGAACGTCGACACCCAGAAGTGCGTCTCGGCGAGCTTCTTGCTGTGCAGCGGCGCCTGGAACAGACGCGGCGCCAGCCAGTAGATCATGCCGAACGTGAGGAACCCGTTCCAGCCGAGCGCGCCGGTGTGCACGTGGGCGATGACCCAGTCGGTGTAGTGCGCGAGGCCGTTGATGGACTTGATCGAGAGCATCGGCCCCTCGAACGTGCTCATGCCGTACGCCGTCACGGCGAGCACGAAGAACTTCAGCACGGGCTCTTCGGTGACCTTGTGCCACGCCCCGCGGAGGGTGAGCAGGCCGTTGATCATGCCGCCCCAGCTCGGGGCGATGAGCATGACGGAGAACACCATGCCCAGCGTGCTCGCCCAGTCGGGGAGCGCCGTGTAGTGCAGGTGGTGCGGGCCGGCCCAGATGTACAGGAAGACCAGCGACCAGAAGTGCAGGATCGAGAGCTTGTAGCTGAACACCGGCCGCTCGGCCGCTTTCGGCATGAAGTAGTACATCAGGCCGAGGAACGGCGTCGTGAGGAAGAACGCGACGGCGTTGTGGCCGTACCACCACTGCATGAAGGCGTCCTGCACGCCCGCGTAGATCGAGTAGCTCTTCAGCGGCCCGACTGGGATGGACAGGTTGTTGAAGATGTGCAGCACCGCCACGGTGATGATCGAGGCGATGAAGAACCAGATCGCCACGTAGATGTGGCGCTCACGGCGCTTGGCCAGCGTGGCGAAGTAGTTGATCGCGAAGGCCACCCACACCACGGCGATGGCGATGTCGATCGGCCACTCGAGCTCGGCGTACTCCTTGGCCTGCGTGAAGCCGAGGGGGAGCGTGATCGCGGCGGCGACGATGATCGCCTGCCATCCCCAGAAGTGGAACCGGCTCAGCGAGTCGGACCACATGCGCGTCTTGAGCAGCCGCTGCGTGCTATAGTAGGCGCCGCAGAACCAGGCGTTGCCGGCGAACGCGAAGACCACCGCGTTCGTGTGCAGGGGGCGCAGCCGTCCGAACGTGAGGATCGGGCTGACGTTGAACGCCGGGTTGGCCAACTGGAGGGCGACGATCAGCCCGACCAGCATGCCGACGAGTCCGAAGATGATCGTCGCAAAAAGGAATTTGCGTACGATGTCATCGTCGTACGAGAACGAATCGAGTCGCGCGTTCATATCGGTGGGTATCTCCGCGGGAGTATCCCGGCAAGAAAGACCAAATACCGGTTACCGGCAAGCCACCAAAGCCGACCGTTCGTGTCAGGGAATCGCCGACTCCGGTCCAGTTCCTGCCCGCAATGCGTTCAGGATCACGGCCACATCGATCGCTTCTTGCAGGAGCGCGCCCACCGTCGGCGGAATGAAACCGAACGCCGCAACCACCATGGCGAGGGAGCTCAACCCGAGCCCCACGACGATGCTCTGGCGCGCGATGCTCGTGGCGCGCCGCCCGATGGCGATGGCGTCGGCGACGCGCGTGACGTCGTCCGCGAGCAGCACGATGTCGGCGGCCTCGGCGGTTATCCCGCCGCCGTGCGCCGCGAGCGCGATCCCGACGGTCGCGGCCGAAAGGGCGGGGGCGTCGTTGGTGCCGTCGCCGGTCATCAGCACCTTGTGGCCGGCGGCGAGCAGTTCCTTCACGACCTGCACCTTCTGGTCGGGGAGGAGGTCGCCGCGCGCCTCGGTGATGCCCAGTGTGTGTGCGACCTCGGTGACGTTGCGCTGGCGGTCGCCGCTCAGCAGCAGTGTGCGCGTGACGCCCAGCAGCCGGAGTCGGGCGAAGAAGGCAGGGAGCCCCTCGCGCGTGTGGTCGGCGTACCGAATGACGCCGGCCGCCTGGCCGTCGATCGCGACGAACGCGCGCAGTCCCGCGCCCTCCTCGCGCAGGGCGACGAGGCCGGCGGCCGCGGCGGGCTGCTCGGCCACGACATACGACAGCGAACCCACCGACACGCGCCGACCCTGTGCCGTGCCGGTCACGCCGCGCCCCGGCGTCTCGATGACGTCCATCGGTTCCGGCAGCTTCAGGCCGCGCGCTTCCGCCGCGAGAACCGTCGTGCGTGCCAACAAATGGCCGCTGTGATGCTCGATGGCGGCGGCGAGCCCGAGCAGGGTGGCCTCGTCGAACGGGGCCGCCGGCAGTACATCGGAGACCTCGG
>CAIRBD010000128.1 GCA_903876745.1 uncultured Gemmatimonadota bacterium | reverse complement strand
GCCAAGGGTGCGACGCTGCTCAACGCGTTCGGCATCGCGGGCGACGTGCTCGACTTCGTGGCCGACCGCAGCGACGTGAAGCAGGGGAAACTCACGCCCGGTACGCACCTGCTCATCACCGCGCCCGAAGCGCTGCTCGAGCGGAAGCCCGACTACGTGCTGTTGCTCACCTGGAACTTCGCCGACGAGATCCTGCGCCAGCAGGCCGCATACCGCGCGCAGGGGGGCAAGTTCATCGTCCCGATCCCCGAGGTCCGCATTGCGTGAGGGCCGCGGCGTGAGGCGCGCGTGATCGTCACGCCCACGCGCCTGCCGGGCGTGACGATCCTCGACCTCACGCCGGCTGGTGACGCGCGCGGCTTCTTCGCGCGCGCCTTCAGCGTGACCGAGATGACGGCGCTCGGCCTCGAGACCGCCGTGCGGCAGACGGGCGTGTCGTGGAACGCGAGCGCGGGCACGGTGCGCGGCATGCACTACCAGGACGCGCCCGACGGCGAGGCCAAGTACGTGCGGTGCACGGCCGGCCGCGTCTTCGACGTCGTGATCGACCTGCGGCGCGAATCGCCCGCGTACGGCCAGTGGGTGTCGCTGGAGCTGAGCGCGGCCAACCGGCGGCAGCTCTTCATCCCGCCCGGCTGCGCGCACGGATTCCAGACGCTCGACGACGACACCGAGATCTATTACCTGCTCTCGCACGAGCATCGCCCGGCGCTCGACCGCGGCGTGCGCTGGAACGACCCCGCGTTCAACATCGCCTGGCCGCTGCCGTGCGGCGTGATCTCGCCGCGCGACGCCGCGTACCCCGACCACGCCCCCTGATGCGCGTGCTCGTCACGGGCGCCAACGGGTTCATCGGGCGGCACGTGGTGCGGCAGCTGGCGGCGCGCGGCGACACGGTCATCGCCCTCACGCATTCCACGGGCGCGGTGCACGCACCGCACGTCACGTGGGCGCGCGGCGACCTGTTCGACGTGCCAGGCGTCGCGCGTGTGGTCAACACGCACCGTCCCTCGCACCTGCTGCATCTCGCCTGGATCACCGAACCCGGCGTGTACTGGACGTCACCCGAGAATGCGCGATGGGAGACCGCCAGCAGCGCGCTGTTCGAAACGTTCGCCGCGTCGGGGGGCACGCGCGTGGTCGCCGCGGGGAGTTGTGCGGAATACGACTGGGGCGAGGCGACGTTCGCCGAGGACGAGGTGCCGCGCCCCGCGACGCCCTACGGGCGCGCCAAGGACGCGACGCGACGCGCCCTCGACGCACTCTGCGAGGGCGCGTCGCTCTCGCACGCCTGGGGGCGCGTCTTCTTCCTGTTCGGCCCGGGCGAGGACGAAGGGCGCTTCGTGCCGTCGCTCGTGCGTCCGCTGCTCCGCGGCGAGGGCGCGCTGTGCCGCAAGCCGTCGCTGGTGCGTGACTGGCTGTACGTCGAGGATGTCGCCGCGGCATTCATCGCGCTGCTCGGCGCGCCGGTGGAAGGCGCGGTGAACATCTCGTCGGGGCACGGCGTCACGCTCGGCGAGTTCGCGCGCCACGCGGCCGATGCGGCCGGTCACCCCGAGCTGCTGCAACTCGGCGACGAGCCCGCGGCGGCAGGCGAACCGCCTCGCATCGTCGGCCCGCACCATCGGCTGGCGCCGCATTGGCGGCCAGCCGTGTCGCTCACCGAGGGGTTGGCCCGCTCGGTGGCGTGGTGGCGGTAGCGGCGCCCGCCGGCTGCGCGAGCGCCGGCACCAACTGACGCACGAGCGGTTCGAGGAGGTCGGCCACCTGGATGTGGCCCTTCGCCGTCCAATGCGAGTCGCCGTACTCGACATTGCTGGTGCCGACCCACGGCACGTCGTGCGCTGTCAAAAACCCCTGCAGGGGCGGGTCGGGCGTCTCGAACAGGAACCCGAGCCCCACGCCTCGCGCCGCGAGGTACCGCTGCATCTCGCGCACGATCGGGACGGTCATCGTCGGTCCCACGATCG
>CAIRBD010000127.1 GCA_903876745.1 uncultured Gemmatimonadota bacterium | reverse complement strand
TGGATCTCCTGGGTGCGGCCACCGAGTTTCTCCCGTTCACGCGGCGAGCGCGTATGCGTGGCGCGGGGGAGCATCGCGTACTCGGCGGTCATCCATCCCTCGCCGCGGCCCTTCTTCCATCCGGGCACACCATCCTCGACGCTGGCGGTGCAGAGCACGCGCGTGTTGCCGAACGCGATGAGGCACGAGCCTTCGGCGTACGGCGCGGCGTTGCGCGTGATGGTGACGGGGCGCAGGGCGAGCACGGGACGGCCCAGAGGGCGCGGTTCAACGGCCACGGAGTTTCTCGACGGTTGCAGTGGTGGAGTGCCCCGGCGTGATCGGGATGATCACGACGCGGCCACCTCGCTCGGTGACCTCGGCGGCGCCGACGACGGTCTCGGGCGCGTAGTCGCCGCCTTTGACGATGACGTCGGGGGAGAGCGCGCGGACGAGCTCGAGCGGCGTGTCTTCGTCGAACAGGCAGACGGCGTCGACACAGGCGAGCGCGGCGAGCACGTAGGCGCGCTCCTGTTCGCCGCGGATGGGGCGTTCGGGCCCCTTGTTCAGCCGGCGGACCGACGCGTCGGCGTTGAGCCCGACGATGAGCAGATCGCCCTCGGCGCGGGCACCGCAGAGGATGTCGATATGGCCCGGGTGCAGCAGATCGAAGACGCCATTGGTGAAGACGACGGTCTTTCCGGTGGCGTCGGCACGCGCGCGCCACGCCGCGGCGTCGGCCCACGCGAGGATCTTGCGGCGCGGGTCAAAGGCCCGCCGTCTGGCGTCGCTCAGAACGTCCCCGTGGCTTGCGGGTTGAAATGGAGTTCGTACACGAACCCCGGCAACTCGATGTGCTGGGAGTAGTCGGCCCAGATGAAGATCGCGTGCGGGACGCGCCGCACGTGCACGTTGTACGCGCTCTCGGGGAGGTCGAGCGAATCGGCGAGCGCGACGAGCCGATTGCGGATCGCGCCATCGGAGCGCATCGACGCATAGGCCGCCATGGTGCGCATGCGGTCCTGGAACACGTAGTAGTTCCAGAACACCTCGCCGACGTTGACGGCGAAGTAGACGCCGGCGGCCATCACCATCAGCGTGACGAGACACCCGAGTTTCCCGGTGCCGCGGCGTTCTCTCACCACTGGGACTGGGCTCCTTCGATGATCTCGGTGACGATGCGGTCGACGGCTTGCTTACGGCCGGCGGCCTCGGCGTTCTCCGAGTATTCGCCCTGCGCGGTGATCCCCTTCTTGGTCCAGAGCGTCTTCTGGCGGATCTGGTCGAAGATCTCGACGTCGACGACGAGATTCAGCCGGCGCCGGGCGCTGACGGCCTGATTGGGATTGGCGCTGTAGCCGACGGGATCATCGACCGAGAACCTGGTGATCGTGCCGCGCACGACACAATCCGCTTTCTGCTCGGTGGCTTCGCGCAGGCCGAGGCGCGATCCGAATTCCTTGCGCAACGCTTCGCTGAGTTCGCGCTGCAGCTCAGCACTCGCCGTCTCGTTCTCGAACGGCAGCACGGCCGCGGTGCGGATGTTGAGCGGCAGTCCGCCACCGGAGAACCCGTACGGGAAGCGGCAACCGGCCACGGCGAAGAGGACGGCGGCGAGCAACGTGGCACGCGCGAGTCGGCGCATAGCTGGGAATGTCGAGGGTGAGGCGCGTCGCGTCAACGGCGCGTGTCCGGATCAGGCCCGACGGCGGCCGAGAGCAGGGCGCGAATGGCGGCCGGCATGACGGCGGGCTTGCCCTCCTTCGTGAGCGATACGAGGGAGATGCGCGCCGAGGCGAGGCGCGCGCCGTCGGGGAGACGACGGATGTCGTAGGCGAAGGTGACGCCGCGCGACTGCGCACTGACGAGGTGCGTCACGACGCGCACCTGATCGTCATAGCGCGCGC
>CAIRBD010000126.1 GCA_903876745.1 uncultured Gemmatimonadota bacterium | reverse complement strand
GGTCGTGGCTGACGAGGAACAGCGTGCCGCTGTAATCCTGCAATAGCTGTTCGAGCAGTTCCAGCGTCTCGATGTCGAGGTCGTTGGTCGGTTCGTCGAGCACGAGCAGGTTGAACGAGCGCGTGAACAGCCGCGCGAGCAGCAGCCGGTTCCGCTCGCCGCCGGAGAGCGCCTTCACGGGCGTGCGCGCGCGGTCGGGCGGGAAGAGGAAGTCCTGCAGGTAGCCCGTCACGTGCTTCTGCGCGCCGCCGATGGCGATGAAGTCCGCGCCGTCGGCGATGCTGTCGAACACGCTGCGTTCGGGATCGAGCTGATCGCGCATCTGGTCGAAGTACACCACGTCGAGCCCGGTGCCGCGCTTGATCGTCCCGCTGTCCGGCAGGAGCTCGCCGAGGAGCAGGCGCAGCAGCGTGGTCTTCCCCGATCCATTGGGGCCGACGAGCCCCACACGGTCTCCGCGCGTGATCGTCGTCGTGAGATCGCGCACGATCGCGCGGTCGCCGCGGGCGAAGGTCACGCCGCGCGCATCGGCCACGAGCCGTCCCGACCGTTCGGCCTCCTGCGCGGCCAGTTTCACGGTGCCGGTGCGTTCGCGGCGCGCGCCGCGCTCGAGTCGCAACGCCTCCAGCGACCGGACGCGTCCTTCGTTGCGGGTGCGACGCGCCTGGATGCCCGTGCGGATCCACACTTCTTCCTTGGCGAGTTTCTTGTCGAACTCCGCCCACTCCTTGGCCTCCACGTCGAGCGCAGCCGCTTTCCGACGCAGGTACGTGTCGTAGTCGCCGCCCCAGTCCACGAGCCGGCCGCGATCGAGATCGACGATGCGCGTCGCCACGCGGCGCAGGAACGCGCGGTCGTGCGTCACGAACACGAGCGTGACGTTGCGGTCGATGAGGAACTGCTCCATCCACTCGATGGCGTCCACGTCGAGGTGGTTCGTGGGCTCGTCGAGCAGCAGCACGTCGGGTTGCCGCACGAGGGCGCGCGCGAGCAGCGTCTGTCGCTTGCGTCCGCCGCTCGCCGCGGCGAACGGCAGATCGGCGTCGAGCGCGAGGTGATCGAGCACCGTCTCGACGCGCGACTGCATCTCCCACGCATTGGCGGCGTCGAGCGCGTGATGCAGCCGGTCGAGTTCGCGCAGCGCGGCGTCGCTCGGGTGCGCGCTCACGTCGTGGCTCGCCTGGTGATACCGGGCGAGCAGCAGTCCGGCGTCGCCGAGCCCCTGGGCCACGACGTCGTACGTCGACCCCTGCACGTCGTCGGGCACTTCCTGCTCGAGGCGCGCCACCGTCACGCCCGTCTGCCGCACCACCTCGCCGTCGTCGGGCGTCATCGTGCCGTCGAGCAGCTTCATGACGGTGCTCTTCCCCGCCCCGTTGCGCCCGATGATGCACACGCGTTCGCCGCGCTCGATCGCGAAACGCGCGCCGTCGAGCACCGGGGGTCCACCGAATGCGATGGTGACGTCCTGCAGGCCGAGGAGGGCCATGCGTTACGCGCTCACCGCGGACGCGCCAGCACGACGATCAGCACCACCATGAAGATCGCGAGCGGCAGCACCGGCACGAGCGCGATAGTGTATGCGAGACGCAGGCGCCCGCGCTCCCACGCGCGCACGGCGAACCGCGGCGCGATGAACGGCAGCACGAGGTAGGCGGCCAGCACGCCCAGCACGAGCATCTGCGCGGCGCCCGAGCGCACGTTGGCGAACCGCATCGTCGCGAGGACGAGGAACACGGGCCAAAGCGCCATCGAGGCGAAGCCGAGGCTTCGCAGCAGGCGGAGCCGCGTGCGGTGCACGTCGTGCAGTGTGGCGGGGCCGATGGGGCCGTTGATCGATTCGCCGGTCATGATGCAGGAACATAGCGAAGGAGGGCGTTCCCGTTGGCGAACGACCGGGGGTGCTTCAACGCGATGCAGGGGGCAAGCTACGGCTTGCCTGACGCGGGAACGGGCGTCGGCACGGCCGCCGGATCGTCGACCGCGCGCTTCTGGGCGCGCTCCCGCTCCTTGCGTTGCCGCAGCTCCTGCACGGCCGCGCGGAAATCATCATCCCGCGCCATGCGCGCCGCCTGCTCCTGGATCTCGCTGCGGATCTGCGAGAGCCGGCGGTCACGCTCCATCGCCGCGGGATTCCCCTGCGCGTTGATCGGGAGCAGCGCGAGCAGCGCCGTGGGGAGCGAGAACTTGCCGAAGTGGATGTACTGCTGATCGATGCCGTACTTCTGGCCGTTCTTCGTGACCGTCCAGTCGCCCGCCTTGCGGCCGCCGGGCGTCGCCGCGTCGATGGAGTCGACGAGTCTCTGGATCCCCGCCATCACGGCACTGTCGAGCCGTTCAGTGTTCGTCTTGGGCCCGCGCACCGTGGCGCCGGGCGGGATCCACACTCGCGGATCGCTGTATGAAGGGCGCACGCCCTTCGTGGGGCCGCCACCACCGACCAGCGGCCCGCTTCCCCCTTCGACGGCGGGTACGCCGGACGCCTTCGACGGCTCGGAGATCCCCTGCGGAACCACCGTCGGCACGATCACCGGCGGCGCCGCCTTCACCGGCTCCGCGTTCTCCACGCGATCGTTGCCCCCGGCCTTGGGACGGTCGCGCGGCGTCTCCACGGTGCGCGGCAACGCCACCATCCCCACGTGGTCCACCTGCACCGGCTCGTGATTCTGCATCTGGAACAGGTCCCACACGCGCGGTTCGATGGCGATGCGCACCAGCACCACCATGCCCACCGCGTGGAACAGCAGCGACCCGATGATGCCCAGCGGTCCCCGGCGCGACGGATCGCGCCGGGTGAACGGCGTGCTGATGATCGGACGCTGCCGCTTCCCGCTCACGCCGGTCCGGCCACCACGGGACTCGTCACGATCGAATGCCCCACGATCTCCACTTCCACCACGTCACCCGGCACGATCGGCTGCACGCCGGCCGGCGTGCCGGTGAGCACCAGATCGCCCGGCGACAGCGTGATGTACTTCGAGATGTAGGCGAGCAGCATCGGGATGGGGAACGCCATCTCGGCCGTGCTCGCGCGCTGGCGCTCCACGCCGTTATGGCGCGTGACGACAGTCAGCGCGCCGAGGTCGAACGGCGCCGTCGACACGTCGCCGAGGGGGAGGAACGTATCGGACCCCTTGGCGCGCGCCCACTGGCCGTCGCCCTTCTGCCAGTCACGCGACGACACGTCGTTCGCCGCCACGATGCCGCGAACGCCCGCCGCGCACTGCGCTTCCGTCGCCTTGCGCAGGGTCGCGCCGATCACGATCCCCACCTCACCCTCGAAATCCACGCGGCCGGCGTCGCTCGGCAGCTCGATGGCCACACCCGACGCGATCACGCACGACGGCGGCTTGAGAAAGAGGAGCGGCTGTGCCGGCACCTCGTTCCCCAACTCCTTGGCGTGCTCCAGATAATTTCGCCCCACGCAGATGATCTGTCCCGGACGTTCCATGCTCAAATCTACCCCGAAGTTCAGGAATGGGTCGCGTAGAACTTCTCCAATTCGTCGCGGAGCACGGCCCACGGCGCGTCCATCCGGCGCGCCGGAGGGAGGCCTGCCAACAGGGCCCGTCCGTACGACTTCTTCACGACGCGCGGGTCACAGATGATCACCGCGCCCCGATCAGTGGCCGTCCGGATGAGACGGCCGAATCCCTGCTTCAATCGCAGCGCCGCATGCGGCACCATGTATTCGCCGAACGCATCGCCCCCGGCCGCCTCGATGGCCTCGCACTGCGCGGCGGTCACCGGCTCGCTCGGCACACGGAACGGGATCTTCGCCAGCAGGAGGCCGCGGAGCGCGCGCCCCGGCACATCCACGCCCTCCCAGAACGTCGCCGTGCCGAGCAGTACGGCGTCGCCGTGATCGCGGAAGCGCCGCAGGAGGTTGTCGCGCGAGTCCTCGCCGTGCACGAGCATCGGATGGCGCGACTCCGTGCCGAGCGCGCGCAGCGCCGCGGCCGCTTCGCGCACGTCGCGATGGCTCGTGAAGAGCAGGAACACGCCGCCGCCCGACACATCCACGAGATCCGCCGACGCCTGCACCACGCGGCGCAGGTGCAGCGCCCCATCCTCGTTCGGCGCGGGGAAATCGGTGGGGATGGCGAGCACCGCCTGCGTCGCGTAGTCGAACGGCGACGGCAGCGACGCCGTCTCCGGCTGCACGTCGTCCTCGTCGAGGCCGAGCCGCCCCGCGATGAAGTCGAACCCGCTCCCCACGGCGAGCGTCGCGCTCGTCACCACGCAGGTCTCCACACGGCGGAACAGGTCTTCGCGCAGGATCGGCGCGAGGTCGAGCGGCACCGACGTCACGATCACGTTGCGGTCGCTCACGGCGTCGCCGGGCTCACGCTCGTCGGCTCCGCCGCGCGGGCCCGAGCGCCGCCCCTCGATCCAGCGCACCTGCTTCTCGCCATCCGGCCCGGGGCGCAGCGCGCTGCGGAGCGCGTCGCCGGCGTTCCCGAGGCGGCGCGTCACGCCGCGCAACTCGTTCAGCAGCGGCGCCATCTCCTCGGCGCGACGCTCGTCAGTCTCGAAGCGCTCGCGCACCATTACGAGCCCCTCGGCGAGCAGATCGAGTTCGCGCAGCAGGTCGTCGAGCGTCGTGCCGAGGCCCGCGCGCCACACCGGATCGTCCTCGAACGCGTCGGTGAGTCGCACCTGCGCGTCGCGCTGCCCGGCGAGCCACTCGTCGAGCAGATCGAACAGCCGCACGGCGAGCGCGCGCGCCGTGTTCGTCCCCGGTGTGAGCCGCGCGCGCACGAGGTCGAGACTCGCCGCGCTCAGCAGGTCGTTCGCCGATTCGAGCTTGCGGTCGAGCGCTGGGAGCAGTCCCTTGCCGCGGCGCTCGAGCCGGCTGAACAGTCGCTGCAGGCCGCGCCGCGTCGTCGTCTTGCCCAGGTGCGCCGCCGCCGCGTCTTCCAGATGGTGCCCTTCGTCGATGATCAGCCGCGAGTACGACGGCAGCACCGCCGCGTCGTTCCAGTTGCCGCTCGCCTTCCGCACCGCCACGTCGGCCATCAACAGATGGTGGTTCGCCACCACCACATCGGCCTGCGCCGCCGCGCGGCGCGCCATGAAGACGAAGCAGTTCGCGAAATGCGCGCACCGCAGCCGCGTGCACAGGTCCGGCTCGGCGCTCACTTCGTCCCATACCTCGTTGCGCGGCGGGTTCGGCAGGTCGGCGAGCGACCCGTCGGTCGTCTGCTCCGCCCAGTTCGCGATCCCCTCGAGTTCGTTGGCGGCGCCGCCGTCGAACAGCGACCCGCCGGCCGATCGCGCCTGCTCCAAGCGGTGCAGGCAGAGGTAGTTGCGCCATCCCTTCAGCAACGCGAACCGCACCTTCTGGTCGGTGAGCGCGCCGGCGAGGAACGGCAGGTCCTTCCCCACCAGCTGTTCCTGCAGCGTGATCGTGTTCGTGCTCACCACGGTACGCTGGCCGTTCGCCGCGGCCCAGCGCAGTGCCGGCACGAGATAGCCGAGCGATTTGCCGACGCCCGTCCCCGCTTCGATCAGCGCGATGCCGTTGTGCGAATACAACTTCGCTATGCGCGACGCCATCTCGCGCTGCGCAGGGCGGTCCTCGAAGCTACCGAGCCGTGCCGCGATGGGGCCGTCCGGACCGAGCAGGTCGCCGATCGCCTGCGGGTCGAGCGGGATCTGCACCACCTCGCGCGGCACTTCTACCACCACGTACAGCCGGCTCGCCGCGTTGTCGACGATGCCGAACCCGATGCCGTCGTCGTGCATCCGCGCGGCGATCTCGAGGTCGGCGTCCGACGGCTCGAGGAGCCCCGACGGATGGTTGTGCACGAGCATCTCGCCGCGCTGCGCGAACCCCGGCAGTGCGAGCACGCTGCGCACGTCACCGCGGGCCACCGGCCGTGCCGACGTGACCGTCCCCTCCTCGTTCACCGCGCAGGCGAAGCACACCTCGTTCCCCGAGGCGAGCATGATGGCGATGCGGATGGTCTTGGCGGGACCGCTGGCGAGGCGCGATTCGGGAGCGGCGGTGGTCACGTCGTGTGCATCACGTCTTCAGCGGCTTCTTCTTCGCGGCCGGGAAGAGCACGTTGTTGAGGATCAGCCGGTACCCGGGTGAGTTCGGATGCAGCGCCAGATCGGTCGGCGCCGCGCCGATGTTGTGCTGCGGGTCCTCGGGGTCGTGCCCGCCGATGTACGTCCACGAGCCCTTGCCGTAATCGCCGTGGATGTACTTCACCCACGGCGCGCCGTCCTCGCTCGCGAGAATCGTCACGCCGGGCTTGAGCACGGCACGGCTGAACGACGTCGTCACGCCGAAGTAATCGGGGATCACGTTGCGATGATCCTGCACGAGCATCGTCGCGACGGGATCGAACTTGGCCGAGAAGTTGAACAGCGTGAACTGTCCGAGCGCCTGGCGCCGCGAGGGCACGTTCACCTGATGCCCGTCGATGTCGCTCATCGCGTTGACGCCCGCCGCCATCTCGAGATGCGCGCCCTTGAACGCGAAGGTGTTGTTCCAGTCGAGTTTCGCGTCGGCGTCGGGGTCGATCGGCGTGCCGTCGCTGAACGGCCCGACGATGTCGACGTTCTGCGCGGCCATCGCCAGTTCGATCGTCTCCGTGGCGCCGCACATCGCGAAGATGAAACCGCCCTTCCCCACGAAATCGTGCAGCCGCCACGCGACCGCCTTCTTCAACGCCGGGATGTTCGCGAAGTTGTTGTGCTGTGCCGTCGCGAGGTCGCGGTCGCGCTGCTCGAGGAACCACCCGGCGTCGCGGAACCCGAGATACAGCTTGTTGAGCTGTCCCGTGAAGTCCTCGTGGAACAAGTGGATCCAGTCGAACTTGCTCAGGTCGTTCTTGAGCACGTCGTCGTCCCAGATCTGCGTGTAGTCGATGCCGGCGTATCGGAGCGCCAGCGTCACCGCGTCGTCCCACGGCGGCGACTTGGGCGGCGCATAGATGGCGATGCGCGGCGCCTTCTCGAGCGTCACCGCGTCCATGTTCCCCGCCGCGATCTCGCGGCGGATGCCGAGCACGGCGTTGTCGTCGATCGGCTGCGTGGTGATGCCGTCGAGCGCCGCTTTGCGCCGCGTGGCGGCGTCATCGGGGAGCAGGAAGCTCCCGCCGCGGTAGTTCAGGAACCACTCCGCCTTGCCGCCCACCTTGAGCACGCTGAACGTGAGCCCGTAGGCCTTGAGGTGGTTCTGCTGCTGGTCGTCCATCGGCACGAGCAGGTGCTGCGCCATCGCGTTCGACGCGACGGCGACACACGCCGCGGCCGCGAGCATCACACGTTTCATTCCACGGCCCCGCTGCGCATCCCGTCGAGCTCCCGCCGCGCCTGCGGCACGAGGGCGCTCCTCGGATACGTGAGGATGAGATGTTCGAATCGCTCCACCGCGCCGTTCGTCTCGCCGTGGCGCCGCAGCGTGCGTCCCCACTCGAGATCGGCCTCGGCCGCTTCCGGCGCCGTGGCGTATTCCTTCACGATGCGCGACCACAGGCCGATCGCCGCGGCATCCTCGCGCTTCGCGCTGTGCAGCCGCGCCGCGATGTTCAGCAGCACCACGGCGGCGTCGGGCACGTCCGCGGCCGCGCGCTCGAACCGGCGCGTCGCCTCGGCGGTGTCGCCGCGCGCGAGCGCGAGGAACGCCGCGCCGGCGCTCTTCGCGCTGTCGGCCTTCGTCCGCGAGAGGAACGCGATCGCCGTCACCACCGGCACGGTCGCCTCGCTCGGGCGCTTGAGTCCGGCGCGCGCCTTCACGAGGTCACCCTCGTAGAGCGCGAGCCACGCCGTCACTTCGTCCTCGTCGTCCCCGGTCGCGCCCTGCAACGCTGCGCGCGCCTTGTCGATCTGCCCGGTGCGGATCCAGGCCCACGCCGCGAGCCGCGCGTAGCCGTGGCGCGTGCCGGCATCGAGCGACGCCCCGTGCTGCGCGAGCAGCGCTTCCACCTCGGCGGCGCGGCCGAGCGCGCTCAACGCGCGCAGCTGCAGCGGCAGCACTTGCGTGCGGAACGCCGCCGCGGGCACGGCGCCCGCGACCTTCGCCAGCAGCTCGAGCGCGGGTGCGGGCTCGCCGCCGTTCAGCGAGGCATTCGCCGTGCGGATCGCCAGCGGAACCGTCGGACGCTGCGCGTACATCGCCGCCATCGCGTCGCGCGCCGGCAGCCACGCACCGAGATGTTCCGCGTCGTCGGCGAAGTCGCTCCACGTACCGTACGCCGAATCGGCGAGCGTCAGCGCGCTGAGCACACGCCATCCCTCGCGCGGCGCGCCCCACGCGAGTTCCAGCGCACCCAGCGTGCGCACGTATTGGGGCGTACGCGGTGCCGCGGCGAGCACGGCCCGCACGGAATCGCGTTTGTCCTTCGGTGCCGGCGTCAGCGAGTAGATCGCCGACGACTCCATGTACTGCTCGGCGAGGAGCGCATCGCGCCACGCCGCGGCCGCCTGCGCC
>CAIRBD010000125.1 GCA_903876745.1 uncultured Gemmatimonadota bacterium | reverse complement strand
GAACGGCTTGAGGCGCTCGGCGATGCCGAGCATCTCGTCGGTGCACGCCATCTCGAGGTTGAACGGGGTCCGCAGCTGCACGCGGAGCGCGTCGACGTCGGCGTCCTGGATGTGGCGGCGGTCCTCGCGCAGGTGCGCGGTGATGCCGTCGGCGCCCGCGTCCTCGCAGAGGCGCGCGGCGGCGACCGGATCGGGTTCGTCGGTGCGACGCGCCTGACGGAGCGTCGCGACATGATCGATGTTGATGTAGAGTCGAAGGAGCGACATGGCTTAATGATAGTGCTTGCTGGCATTCACGAGCGCCGTTAGCTTCGCCACCATACCCCGTCCCGGGAGAACTGCCGTGCGTCGGACCATGTTGCTGTTGCTGCTCGCTGCCGGGTGCCGGACCGTGCCCATGGGAACCTCCCGTGCCGGCGCACCGTCACCCCGGGTGGCCATCGACCGGTTCATCGCCGCCGCCAACGCCCAGGACGTGCAGGCGTTCCTCGGAGTGTGGGGCGACGAGAAAGGCGCGAGGCGCGAGCGGTCGTCGTCGCAGGCGCAGCGCAACGAAGACGAACGGAGCGCGATCATCCTCATCTGTCACCTGAAGAATACCACGTATCAGGTGCTGGAATCCAATCCGGTGGCCGGCAACCGCTCCGTGTTCGACGTGGACCTGTCGCAGGGAGCCGCGCATGCGAAGGCGCGGTTCACCGTCGCGAGCACGCCGGACAAAGCGTACTACGTGGCCGACTTCGACGTGGTGGCGCTGCAGCACGCCGGGTTCTGTTCCAACAGCAAGAAGCCGTGACCGGGTGACCGCGTGGCCGCGGGCGTCGGCGACCCTCCGGGGACGTTGACGCCCGCGTTAGTATTCAGACAGTTCGATGAGCACGCCGCCGGTGGACTTCGGATGCAGGAAGGCGATGCGTTTGCCTTCGGCTCCCACGCGGGGCTGCTGGTCGATGAGGGTGACGCCGGCGGCACGGCAGCGTTCGAGGGTCTCGACGAGGTCATCCACATAGAAGCAGACGTGATGGATGCCGGGGCCGCGCTTCTCGAGGAACTTGCCGATCGGGGAGTGGGGGTCGGCGGGTTCGAGGAGTTCGACGAGGGATTCTCCGGCGGCGAGGCCGGCGATGCGGGCGCCGTCGGCGTCGTCGAGGGGCACTTCAGACAGCCCCAGGACATCGCGGTAGAGGGGCATGAGTTCGTCGAGGGCACGCGCGGCGATGCCGATATGCGCGATGCGGGTGCCGCGACGCGGTTGGTCCGACATGTGGGAGGGCGCTCCGGAGTTCGCCCGCGGCGGTTCCGCGGCGCTCTGTACGATACCGTGGTCGAGGGGCACGCGGCACCCGAGACCTGAACCGTTCAAGTGCGAGGCTGGGCACGACCATGTCGAATGCTTTCGTAGTGACCGACGCAGACTTCGCGGCCAAGGTGGAGCAGGCCGGGATCGTGACGGTGGTGGACTTCTGGGCGACCTGGTGCGGTCCCTGCCGCATGATCGCGCCGATCCTCGACCAGCTGGCCGAGGAGTACGCGGGCAAGGTGCAGGTGGCCAAGCTCGACGTGGACAGCAACCAGGCGACGTCGATGCGCTTCAGCGTGCGCTCGATCCCCACGCTGCTGTTCTTCAAGGACGGCAAGGTGATCGACCAGGTGATCGGCGCGGTGCCGAAAGCGTCGCTGGCCGCCAAGTTCGCGCAGCACGCCGCGTGATGCAGCGGGGCGGTGCGCTCCGGCGCACCGCCTGTTCGGACGATTCGTTTCTCGACGCCGGGAGGGCGCCCGCCGGACCG
>CAIRBD010000124.1 GCA_903876745.1 uncultured Gemmatimonadota bacterium | reverse complement strand
GCCACCAACGCATTCCGCCGCGCGTTCGCCGCAAGCGTCGCATCCGTCGTCCACAGCGTGGCCGTGCGATTGAACGACGACCCCGCCCGCGCGAACTCCCCCGCCGCGAACAACGCATCGCCCTCAAAAGCCGACACCCGCTGCGCACTGTCGCTCTTCGCAAACTCCGCGAGGTAGCGCCCGAGCAGGTCGGACGCGTTGAGATACGCCTGCGCCCCCTGCGGCCGCCCCTGCAGCTTGCGCGCCTCGGCGAGCGCGTACGACCCGCTCTCGCGCAGCGCACGTTCACGCGCCTTCGCCGCGTCGGCAGCGCGCGACTTGTTGGCCGCGCCCCACGCCGACTGCGGCGCCGTCGTCTCGACGAGGATGAGGCGCGATTCCTGCGCGCGCCCCGGCTCCAGCATGCGGTTCTGGTAGAGGTCCACCATCTCGAGCCGCGTCTCGAGGAGACTCGGGTCGAGCGGCGCCTGATCGGCCGTGGCGCGATACGCCAGCACCGCGTTCGCGAACTCGCCCTGGTCGCGCAACGCGCGCGCCACGCGGCGCAGCACGAGGAGCCGCGTCACCTGATCGGGGATCGCGCCAAGGTAGCGCACGGCCTCCTCGGTGCTCCCCACCTGCGTGATGGCGATGGCGAGGTAATCCACCGCCTCCTGCCGCAGGGCGAGGCGCGCCTGCCGTTCGGGCGGCAGCCGGTCCATCTCGCGCATCAGCCGCGCGAAGTTGTCCACGGCGCGGCGGTACTCGTCGGAGCTCTGCCGCTCGGCCTGCACGTAGTCGCTCCAGCCGAGCTTGTAGAGCGCGAGGTAGTAGATGTCGCCGTCCTTCGGCGACAGCGTGATGGCCTTGTCGTAGCTCGCCGAGGCCTGCGCGAGCGCGGCACGCCGCGCGTCGCCGCTCAACTTCGTCGCCAGTTCGAACCGCGCGTCACCGTGCCGGAAGAACGCCTCGGCGCGAAAGCGCGACTGCTCCAGCGGCAACACGCGCTCGAAGGCCTTCACCGCGTCGTCGTACTTCTGCGAGAGGAAGGCGAGCGAGCCGAGCGTGTAGGCGGCGCCGTCGGCTTCGGGGTCCCTGGGAAAATCGCGCAGGAATTCGTCAAAGCGCGCCATCGCGGCGGCGTAATCAGCGTGATCGCCGGAGCCGCCTGCCCGTTGGGCCACAGCGTAGTCGGCGTCGGCTTTGCGCGCGAGGAGTTCGCCGAGTTCCGGCAGGGCGCGCGCGCGCAGCGCACTCTTGGGACGGCGCGTGACGGCGTCCGTGAGCGCCGTGATCGCGGCGTCGCGGGCGCGCGTGACGATCGCATTGCCGCCACGCGCACTGTCGTCGTCAAGCGCCACGAAGTACGAGGCGGCGCCCAACCCATACTCGGCCGCCTCAGCCGATGCTTCGAGTGAACTTCGCAGCGAATCGATGCGCGCGCGCAGCACCGCCGCCGCGGCGCGGGCCACGCGCGGCACGAGCGCGTCGCGTACCGACTGCGCGCCACGCAGTTCCTCACGGGCCGCGGCCAACTGGGCGTCGGCGGCAGCGGTGATGCGCTGCTCGGCGCCGGATGCGGCGCGGAAGGTGGAATCGTACGAGGCGCGCGCCGCGGCGAGTCCGTCGCGCAGCACGTCGAGCTTGCGGCGCGCCGTGTCGCGCTGGAACGCGATGGGGAGGCGCGTGAGGCCGAGCTCGAGGGCGCTCGCCGCGGCGGAGGCGAGGGCCACGTACTGGTCCGACGTTTCCTGCTCGTCGCCCACGATCTGCGCCGCCATCGGGCTGCGCTTGCGCAGGGAGGCGGGCACGCTGTCGATGCCGGCGCGATTGGCGGCCGCAAGACGGCGCACCGCGGCGATCTTGCCGAGCAGCTGCTGACGGTACTGCGCCACGGTCGCGGCGATGGTCGTGTCGTGGCCGGCGAGCGTCTCCGAGAATGTGCGGATCTGCCGTTCGGTCACGGCGAGAGAATCGGCGAGCTGCGCGACCGCCTCCCTGCTCCGCGCGGCTGCGGCGAGGCGGCTGGCGCGCTCGGCCGTGAGGGCGTCGATGCGCACCGCGGCTCGGGCGGCGTGGACGTCGGCCAAGGCGAGCGAATCCGCGGACGCGCGCAGGGCCGTGAGGCCGGCCGGAGCGGTCGTCCACACCAACGCCCTGACGATCGAATCGCCTGCGGCCCCGCCAAAGGCCTCCAGACGGCGCGAAATGTCGGCAGCCTGCACGCGGCGCATCGTGCCGCTCAGATCGGCGCTGGGGGCCAGCAGGCGCCCTTCACGCACGTCCGGAGCCCAGAGGAGCGTGGACGCCCGGCCAGCAACGAGGGCGGCGGCAAAGCGTTCGATGGTCGAATCGGCCATGCGGGCCGTGAGAAGGCCCTGCAGCGCGCGCAGCGAATCGGTGGCCACACGAAAACGCGTGAGGGCGTCTGCGGACTGCCCGGCCTCGAGCGTGGCCTGCGCCGCCATCACGCGCGCCGCGAGCCGCG
>CAIRBD010000123.1 GCA_903876745.1 uncultured Gemmatimonadota bacterium | reverse complement strand
TTTATATCGCCAACTTGTGCAAAAACGAGTGTTCCTACTGCGCCTTCCGCGCCGGGAACACCGAGTTGAAACGGCGCACGCTCACGCAGGCGGAAATCGCCGCCGAGGTGAAAGTGCTCATCAGCCAGGGCCACAAGCGCGTGCTGCTGGTCTCCGGCGAGGAATATCCGGAGGAAGGATTCAGCTACGTCCTCAAATCGCTGGCGACGATTTACAGCACCAAGAGCGAGCGCGGGGAAATCCGCCGGGTGAACGTGAACATCGCGCCGCTCACCGTCGAACAGTTCAAGCAGCTCAAGGCCGCTCACATCGGCACCTACCAGTTGTTTCAGGAAACCTATCACCGCGAGACCTACGCTCAAGTTCACACCGCCGGAGCCAAGAAGAGTTACGACTGGCGCGTGACGGTGATGGACGACCGCGCCGACTTCGCCGACGCGGCGCGCTTCCCGTCGGCGGAACGCACCGTCGTGTGCGACTGGCACGACGTGGCCACCACGGTGCCGTTCGACGCGCACACCTACGCGGTGATCGCCACGCGCGGGCACCAGCACGACGTGGTGCTCGCCGCGCAGCTCGCGCCGCTCGGGCTGCGCTATCTCGGCATGCTCGGCAGCCGGCGCAAGGTGGCGCTCACGGCCAAGGTGTTGCGAGAGTGGGATGTGAGCGACGAGGCGATCGCCGCGATGCACGCTCCGGTGGGGCTTCCCATCGGCGCCGACACGCCGGAGGAGATCGCCGTGAGCGTGGTGGCGGAGTTGATCGCGGTGCGTCGCGAGGGTTCGCGACGTCGCGGGGGCACGGAGACGGCGCGCGACGCAGCGCAGCGCGTGGGCAACGCCGATCAGGAGGCAGGACGATGACCGCGCGATGCAACGACATCGAGATCCAGCGCGAGTTGGGGACGCTCGACGGATGGTCGCGGCGCGGCGACGCGCTCGTGAAGACGTTCGTCTTTCCCACGTTCGTGGCGGCGATCGCGTTCGTGGATCGTGCGGCGGAGCTCGCTGAGGAGTTCGCGCACCATCCGGACATGGATATCCGCTACAGCAAGGTGACGATGACGCTGTCGACACACTCGGCTGGAGGGATCACCGAGCTGGATTTCGTGTTGGCGAGGGCGTTGGAGAAGGCGAACGGCCTGTAGACAGTAGACCGTTCTCGTACAAAGACAGCGCGGGGCGGAGAGTGATCTCCGCCCCGCGCGTTACTACATGGAACGTTTACGGTAGACCGCTAACGGTTAACCGTAAACCGTCAACGTCAGTAGTAGTTACCCTCTCCGCCGTCCGCCCCCCAGCAGGGAAAGGATGAACAGGAACATGTTCAGTAGATCCAGATAGATCTGGATCGCCGCCGGGATGTAGTCATCCGGCCCGAACGCGGTGCGCAGGCGCCACGTGTCGAACACGAGCAGCCCCGACATCAGCAGCACGCCGACGCCCGAGATCCACAGGTGCGTGAGGTTGTTCGGGAAAAAGAAGCTGAGGAGCATCGTGCCCATGAGCACGAAAAGTCCGGTCAGCAGGAAGCCGCCCCACGCGCTGAAATCGCGGCGGCTGAACCAGGCGTACGCGGTGAGCACCGAGAACGCGCCGATCGTAAGGCCGCCGGCTTGACCCACGATGCCGGGGGCGACGAGGTTCGCGCTGAAAATGATCGGGGATAGCCACACGCCTTCCATCGCCGCGAACAGGCCGACGAGGCCGAGTCGCTGCGGCATGGCGAGCTTCGTGGACTGCGCGAGCATCAACGGCGCGAGGATCAGCAGGAACGAGATGAACCAGTGGTCCATGACGGCCTGGCGGATGCCCTCGTTGCCGAGGCCGAACGAGACGCCGGCCATCGTGACGAGGACGCTGCCGAGGACGATCGAATAGGTGCGGCGGACCAGCGTCGCGCGCTCTTCACCCGAGAAGACGCGCGTGGCGGCCGGCATGGCATAACGGGAGAAACCCATCAGTGACGACTCCGTGAAGGACACTCAATTATAAACCAACGGCCCGAACGGATGTTCCGGGCCGTTGTAAGTCGTTGTGGGCAAATGGCCTGCATATGCGGGAGCAAACGGGCGGAAAGGCCGCGGCGGCGCCCTCAGGGCTTGGTGGCAGCCGTGCCGTCGGCATTGAGCTTGTGCAGCTCCACGCCGCCGTTCATCGCCTTCACGATGAGCGGTCGGCCGCCCTTGCCGAGGACGCCGGTCTGCTCTTTGGAGCGCGGCGCGCCGGCGTCGGCGAAGTCATTGGTGATGCCGCCATTCATCACCTTGAGCGTGTAGTCCACATCGGGTGCGGCCGGGAGGTACGCCTTGGCCGCGCCGTTGACGGTCTCGGCGCGCACGGTGCCCGTATCAGTCCCGATGGTGGTCATGCGCACGTCCACGCTGCCGTTCACGGTGAGCGCGTTGACCGGGCCGACGGCCGTGGCCACGCGCACGCTGCCGTTCACGTTCACGACTTTCACGGGCGCGGTCGCGGCGATGTCCACCGTGCCGTTCACCGTCACCGCATCGATGCGCACGCGCGACGGGACTTCGACGGTGAGGTTCGCCGTCGCGTCGGTGCCTTTCTTGCCGATGCCGAGGAAACTGGGACCGGTGGTGTAGTTCTCGGCGTCGCAGTTCCCCTTGCCCCAGATGAGGCAGATCGTGACGTCGTTGGTGGAAGGCGTCACGACGAACTTGATGTCGTTCTTCGGGTCGCCGCGCGTCCATCGTGCATCCACCACCACATGCACGGCGCTGTCGCGCGAGGGGCGCACGGTCACGGAGCCGTTCACGTTGCGCAGGTGCACGATGCCGTCCGGCGCGACGGCACCGCTCCACGAGAAGAGCTGCGGATCGGTCTTTGCGGTGCCGCTGTCGTGGCACCGCGCGAAGAACACGATGGCGCAGAGCGCGACGACGGCAAGCACGGTGCGGCGGAACGGGCGGACAGACATGGGAGAACCTCCGTTGCTCCACATACGACCGCCCCGCCGGGAATGTTTCCCGGCGGGGCGGCGGGGCG
>CAIRBD010000122.1 GCA_903876745.1 uncultured Gemmatimonadota bacterium | reverse complement strand
CTGTCGAGGCTTGGGTCGCGGCGTTCCCGCGCCTGAAAGAGGCGATGGATCTCAACCCGCCGGCGGAGGAGCGTGAGATTCAGCAGCTCATTCTCCGCGACAACAACTTCTCCAGCGTTGCCAACGACACCGACTACTACATCTGCGACATCGAATACGCGAGCCGCGGTCTACGCTTCGACCTCGTGGCGGTCGTCTGGCCCTCGACCGCACAAGCGCGGCGGCAGCATCGGCAGCCGTGGCGACTTGTCCTCATCGAAGTCAAGCATGGCGACGGCGCGCTGACGGGCAAAGCCGGACTCCACAAACACATCAAGGATGTTGACCGGTTCCTCTCTGATGCAGGCCGCGCTGCCAGCTTCAAGGCGGACATGGCGAACGTCTTCAATCAGAAGCGGCAGCTCGGGCTCATTAGATGCAAGAATCCGTTGGCGGGCTTCAGTGATGAGAAGCCGATCCTGCTGCTGATGATGGCGAATCATGATCCGAGCAAGACGCGTTTACGCCAACTGCTCCAAGATCTCCCAGAGAGCCAGTACGCAGATGTTCGCGTTGGCACTTCGAGTCTGATGGGGTACGGTCTCTACGAGCCCACGATCCTAGCCCCGGGCGACGCCATCGCTCGGCTAGGTTGACGCCTGGATGTCCGGGTCCGCTCCTGTCCTGACGATTCATTGGTCCGCTTCGGAGATCGGCGGCAACTGCATCGAAATCGTGTGCGACGGACACCGCATCCTCCTGGACGCCGGCAGTCCTCTCTGGGCCGATGCGTCTTCCACCGACGAGGACCTGCTCCCCGCGACGCTGAACACCTCGCAGCCGATGAATGCGTTGGTGATCTCCCATCCACATCAGGACCACTTCGGGCTGCTGCGGCTGCTGCCCGACGACTGGCCGGTCTGGAGCGGCGCTCCGACCGAAGTACTGATCCGAATGACCGCGTCGCGGGCCGGGCACTCGATCCGGCAGACGTTCCAGAATTTCGTGTCGCGTGCCGCGTTCAAGGTTGGCCCCTTCTCCATCACCCCCTACTTGACGGACCACTCCGCGTTCGACGCCCACATGCTGCTCGTGGAATGCGCAAACCGCCGCATTCTCTATTCAGGAGATTTCCGGCGGACTGGACGGAAGGCCGCGCTCGTCGATCAGATTCTTCGGTCGCCGCCCAAGGACATCGACGTCTTGCTGCTCGAAGGGACGACACTCGGACGTACCGAGTCGTTCCCAACGGAGGCGTTCTTGGAAGAGCAGTTCGTGGCGCTCTTCCGCGACACGCCTGGGCGTGTCTATGTGACATGGTCGGCCCAGAACATTGACCGTACGGTCACGATCTATCGCGCATGCAAGCGCGCTGGCAGAACCCTGATTCTCGACCTCTACACCGTCGACGTCCTCGAAAAGCTCTCTGCTCTTCATCAATCGCTACCGCGCCTCGGTTGGCCCAACATCACGGCGGTCGTGACGTCGAGCATGAAGCGCCTGTACCAGAACTCGAAACGACTCAACGATCCTGCGTTCGTCTCACGGTGTGCCAAGTCTGGCCATGCAACGAGCGCGGCAAAGCTGTCGTCCATTCCGAACAGCGTGACGATGCTTCGGCCGTCCCTGCTCCGCGATTTCCTGCAGAAGGGCGTATCGCTCGAACCGCGCGACGCGTGGGTGTTTTCCATGTGGTCCGGATACCTCCAGACCGCCGAGTACCAAGAGACCCGGCGCCTGTTCGACGCCGCGGGTGCGACCTTTGCCAAGATCCACACCAGCGGGCACGCTTCCGCCAGCGACCTTGAGGAGTTTTCGCGCCGAATCGCGCCGCGTCACCTCGTGCCGATCCACAGTTTCGAGTGGGACGCGCACCTCGCCGGATTCCCGAACGGCTGGCGGCTGCGCGATGGTGAGGCCTTTCCGATCCCATAGGCGCGGACAGCATGTTCCACTTCAACTGAGAGCAGATGATCCAAGGCATTCTGAAGGACATCCAGCCAAACGGCCCGAAGCCCAGCTTGGAGTTGTCGTTCGACATACACGACAGCGTTCAGCTGCCGCGCGGCGAGAAGGTGAGGGTCCGGCTGATCGTCGACGGGGTTGAGTGGCATGGAACGATGCGGAACGATGCTACCCGCCGTGCGTACCTCCACACGAGACTGAGCAACTCGCTCCACGCTACATCGAGCTGTTCGGACGTGTTCCTCGACGTTGGGCTCGCAGCTGATGCCGTGCTCGAGTTTAGCCTGGTCGGTCAGGACGCACTCGAACTTGTTCGCGTCGTTAACCCCGGAAGTTGGCTTCCCGGCCGCGCGCCAAAGGATCGGTCGGTTGTTACTGGGCGGCCCGGCGTTCCGCGACAACGCGAGCTTCAGCAGGCTCTTGAGTCCGAGAGAACAGAGCCGGTTCGCAGTGCCGTATTCAGGACGTTTCCCTTCGAAAACCGCGCGGAAATCATCGCGCTCGCGGAGCTCTACTGGACCCTCATCACCTCCGGCGAGGCAGCAGAGGAGCGGGCGTTCGAGCGCGAGCTACCCGCGGCGCGTGCCCGCGGCTATCTCGAAAAACCGCTGTTCGTCCGCCTCGGCCGGTGGAAGTCAGTCCGGCCAACGAAGCGATACCTATCAAATAGCGACCCCGCGATCCGTACCGCTACGGCTACGTCGATGACCGCCAGGGACGACGCGTCAGCCGTGAGCGCCCTCGTGTCCCTGAACGGTGTCGCCCTGCGCACAGCGACGGCGATCCTGCATTGGCTCCGGCCCGAGCGGTACCCTATCCTCGACGTCCGAATCCTCGCGGCGCTTGGCGAGCAAGCGCCGAAGACGTACGAGGATGTGGCGTTCTACAGCCGAGTGGGCAACAGGGTGAGGGAGATTGCCGCGAAACACGCCCTCGACTTAAGAACGGTCGATCGCGCGCTTTGGGCGTGGGACAAAGTCCGAGCACGACGATGATCACTGCCTGCGCGACGCTTGCTCGGTGTGTCTCCAGGTCGCACCGCCAATCGCTTACCCGTGTCCAACGACCGCCCCGAGCACCTGTCGAACGAAGGCCGCGCCCACGCCGTCCTTTCGGAGCACCTCCGCGACGCGCTGGCGGATGTCTGCCGACCGCCCGAGTTTCGTCGCGGCCTTCAGCGCGCCGGAATATGCCATCGCGACGTCCGCTCCCGTGACTTCGAAACCGAGGCCATTCGCGAATCCGTCAATGGCCAATATTCCCGCTTCGATCGCGAACTCCGATTCCGCCTCGGCAAAGTCACGCGCCGCGCGTGCGAGCGTCTTCGGGTCCACTGGACTACGCCGGGCAAGCGTGATCGCATAGTCCAGAAATCCAGCGTCCTTCGCCGCGGCGAACCACTTGCCTTCAGTGCCGGGTGTCGTGCCGACGAGGTCGGCGAGCACCTCACGCGCGGCGCGGTCCGGATACTGCTTCGTCACAGCTCGGAACGTCGCGGCGTACGATCCGGCAGTGTGCGCCCGCAGGCCGTAGCGCCGGTACGCTTCCTCGGCGAGCCCCGACGACAGGAGAATCTCCTCGCACATCACATCGATGGCTCGATCGTTGCTCCACGGGCTGCGACACGCCTCGGCCTGCCGGACTGCCTCCGCCTTTCTCCCCTGCGCGAGGAGCGCCTTCACGCTCCACTGCTTGTAGGGCCAGAAGGTCTCGGACGCGAGAAGTTGCATCAACTCGTCGAACCGCTGGCTGGCGAGGAGCGCGCTCAGGCAGGCGGAGGTTCCTTTGAAGAACGCTCGTGCCGGGCGCTCGCGTGCAAGCGCTCGCCGCGTGTCGTCCATCAGGCGGTCGGCGCACCGCGACGCGACCTCGCGCGATGCGCAGAGGTCCCCCCAGTAGTCCCCGAGGCGCTCGATGTACGGAATTGCGTCCGTCAGGTGCGCAGCCCAAAGGCGTTCAAGCCACGCGTCGCGCGTCGCGCCATGACAGGGCGCCTGCGCGATCACCGGAACGAGCGCGGCGATCGCGTGGTTCACGGCGCTGCCGATGGCGCCAGACGAACTGTCGACTTGCTCCAGCGCGGGCGACACCCGCTCCAGAAACACGACCGCGCCTGCGGCAGCGAGCGCAGGGTCCTTTCGCGCCACCTTCGTGATTTCGCCGACTGCCTCGCGTACCCGCGTGACGGCGAGTCGCGATCCGCGCCATCCGAACGCGTTCCGCCGGAACCGCGCCTTGAACGCCCACGTGCGCGCGCTCAGACCGCGATTACCTCATCGCGAACGAAGTGCAGTCGAATGGCTGAGGGAACGTAGGGTCCATCGAAGTGACAGCGGACCGCGTCGCGAATCGCTTCCCGGAGCGCCGGCAAATCGACGGCTTCGGTGACGATCGAGGCTCCGAGCGCCCGGGCGACGTAACCCCCCTCGGGGGCGTCTTCGACGAGAAAGGCAAGTTCGGTCATGCCGGCGTCCGGTCTCCTCAAGGAGTGTTCGGCCGTGCGTGCACAGCCCGCGACCTAAGCGTCCCCGCGCGCCGCCAACTCGTTGACGCACGCCTGGCGGAGCGG
>CAIRBD010000121.1 GCA_903876745.1 uncultured Gemmatimonadota bacterium | reverse complement strand
TCTGCTGTTCGCGCTCGCCTTCCTGACGTCGGCCACGTGGGGCGCGGGGCGCGACGTGCGTCCGCGGCTCGCCGCGCTCATCGTGGCGCTCGTCACCGTGGCGACCGTGCCCCTGACGGCGTTCTCGAACACGTCGCCGCTGTTCGACCCGGCGGCGTTCTACGTGCCGGCCGGCGGGCCGTTCACGGCCAGCATCGCGTCGCTGGCGTTCACGAGCGCGATCATCCTCGCGGCGCTCCTGGCGACCATCCGCTCGCGTGTTGGCCGCGGGTCGCGCCGTCAGGCGGCCGTCGCGGTGCTCGTGGTGGCGGGGATCGGGCCGTTCGTACTGCGCGACCTCGCGCGCGGCATCCAGTTCCCGCAGAACGGCGCCACGACCTCGCTGTGGATGGGCTGGGAGACGGCGATCTTCCTGGCCGCGGTCACCGTCCTCATCGCGGGGATCGCCGCCGGGCGCGCCGCACTCGGACGCCTGCGCGGGGTGCCGACGTGGGTGGGCGTGTCGATCGCCGTGGTGGCGTCGCTGCTCGCGCCGGCGCTCGTCGAGGCGCCGGGTGGCTTCCCGCCGTGGTATCCCGCGCTCTGGGTGCTCGCCATCGCGTCGCTCGCGCTCGGGCGCCGCACGCGCGGCGCGATGCTTGCAACGGCATTCGTCGCCGCCTGCGGCGCGGTGACGCTGGTGTGGGGGCAGTCGGTGCGCGCGCGCGTGCTGCTCGCCGAAGACGATGTGGACGCGCTGGCGCAGTCGCGCGTGGACAGCGCCGCGGCGGCATTGCTCACGCGGTTCACCGCGCAGCTCGATCCGTCGCGCGCGTCGCGCAGCCGCGTGGAACTGCTCGCGCGCTACGCGGCGTCCGATCTGTCGGCGGGCGACTACCCGGTGCAACTCACGACGTGGGATCCGAGCGGGCGCAAGATCGCCGAGCTCCGCGTGGCGATGGGGGGCGCCGAGACCTCGGGGCTCGAGGTCTTCGCGCGCGAGGTGCGCGGATCGGCGAATCCCATCCTGCGCCCGGCGCCGGGCGGCGCCGGCGTGAACGTGGTGCTCTCGGTGCCGCACGGCGACAGCACGGTGACGACGGTGGTCGTGGCGCCGCGGTCGCGACTGCTGCCGCGCGACGCGTTCGGCGCGCTCGTGGGCGTGGGGGCGCCGACGGCGGCGGAACCGCCGTACGCGCTCACGCTCACCGAGGCGAATCCGTCGAACTTCTTCTCGAGCAGCCAGCGCTGGGCGAAGAAGGGGAGCGAGCTGCATCGCGACTGGTATGTGCCGGTCACGGGCGGTCGCATCGCGCGGGTGCACGCGCACGTCGAGTTGCGCGGCTACACGGCGGTGGCGTCGCGCGGCGCGCTGCTGGTGATCGTGGACCTGGCTGTCGTCGGGTTGCTGTGGATGCTGCTGGTGCTGGCCGACGGCGCGTTCGGCCGGTGGTTCCGGCTCACGCGACGCCACTGGATGCGGAGCTATCGCGGGCAGCTGACGGTGGTGCTGTTCGCGTTCTTCGCGATCCCGGCCGGAGCCTTCGTGCTGTTCAGCTACCGGCGGCTCGACACCGACGACCAGCAGTCGCGCGACCTGCTCGTGCGCGAGACGCTGCGCGGCGTGGCCGCGGCGGCGGGCGACAGCGCGCAGCTCGCCGAGCTCGCGCAGCGCTTCGACACGCCGCTGTTCCTGTTCGCGAACGGCGTGCTCGTGCGCGCCAACGACGTGATGCTCGACGTGCTCGCGCCCACGGGGCGCCTGCTGCCTGAAGCCGCGGCCCGGGCGCTCGCCGAAGGGGACGAGACGGCGGTGAGTGCCGAGGTGCTCGTGGGCACGACGCCCTTCCGCTTCGGATTCCGCGCCGGCGGCGACAGCACGGTGCGCCTCGTACTCGCCGCGCCGGCGCGCACCGACGACCTCGCGCTCGACCGCCGTCGGCGCGACCTCGGCGTGTATCTGCTCTTCTCGATGGTGCTCGGCGCGCTCGCCGCGCTCTGGCTCTCGGGGCGCGCCGCGCGGCAGTTCTCGCGCCCCATCGGCGAGCTGCAGCGCGGCGCACTCGCGCTCGCCTCCGGCGAACACGAACCCATGCTCGAGCGCGATCCGCCCGCGGAATTCGAGCCCGTGTTCAGCGCGTTCCGGCGGATGGCGCGCGACCTCGAGGCCGGCCGCGCCCAGGAAGCGAAAGCGCAGCGCGTGCTCGCGTGGGGCGAGATGGCGCGGCAGGTGGCGCACGAGATCAAGAATCCGCTCACGCCCATGCGGCTGGGCGTGCAGCACCTCCGGCGCGCCAGGCACGACCCGCGCGTGAACTTCGACGAAGTGCTCGAGCAGAACGTGGCGCGCCTGTTGGTAGAGATCGACCGGCTCGACGAGATCGCGCGGGCGTTCAGCCGCTACGGCACGGTGCCCGAGGAGTCGGCGGCGGCAGAGCCCGTGGACGTGGCGCAGGCCGTGCGCGATGTGGTGGAACTCGAACTGCTCGGCGCGGAGTCGGGCGGGCTTGTGTGGAGCTGCGACGGCGCCGACGAGCCGCGGCTCGCGATGGCGCGCGCCACGGAGCTGCGCGAGGTGCTGCTCAACCTGCTCGAGAACGCGCGGCTCGCCGACGCGCACACGGTGCACGTGTCGCTCGAGGCCGAACCGGGACGTGCCGTGACCGTCCGCGTGCGCGACGACGGCAGCGGTATCGCCGCCGCCGTGCTGCCGCGCATCTTCGAAC
>CAIRBD010000120.1 GCA_903876745.1 uncultured Gemmatimonadota bacterium | reverse complement strand
TCCGTCGTTCGTGATCGCGGCGGCGGGCGTGTCCATCTGGTTCGTCCAGTCGCGGTTGACGGTGGTGCGTGTGGTGGTGCTTGGGCTCTGCCTGGCGAGCATCGAACCGCTCGGCTACGCGATGGCGTGGATCATGATGCAGATGGACCTGTTCGGTGTTCGCGTTCCGACGATGGAAGGCGCGACGTCCGAGTACGAGACGGTCTTGATCAACTGAGGTGCTGGCTGGGCGCCAGTGGGCGCCAGCCGGACTCGATTAGGACCGAAGGGTTCCGGTCGCCCAAGCGATTTGGAGCCCTTCGGCGTATTACAGTTGTTGCCCAGCAGGGATCTTGGCGCCGCGAAGCCAGCCCGCTGTGGCCAGGTTCCCACTCCCCCGACCGATCCGGACGTGAAGACGATGTGGACTGATTCGCCGTGCGCTGAAATGCGCGGTTTGCGCCTGACGCTCCTCGCCGCCGTGTTAGCGGTCGTCGCTTGCGGCACCAAGCCGCCGCCGAAGGGCAACCGTCCGCCGGTGACGGTCACGCTCGACAAGGTGCGGCGCGCGTCCGTGCCGTACACGATCGTCGCGAACGGCATCGTGACCCCGATGCAGACGGCGACGGTCGCCGCGCAGGTGGACGGGCTCGTCACCGAAGTGGCGTTCCGCGAAGGGCAGGACGTGCAGAGGGGGCAGTTGCTCTTTCGCGTCGATCCCCGCCCGTACGAGGCGGCCTACCAGCAGGCGACGGCGGTGCTCGCGCGTGACCGCGCGACGTCCGACAACGCCAAGTCGCAGTACGAGCGATACAACACGCTGGTGTCGAGCGGTGTCGTGACGCGCGAGCAGGCCGAACAGATGCGCACGACCGCGCAGTCCACGGCGGCGATCGTCATGGCCGACTCGGCCTCGCTCAAGACCGCGAAGTTCAATCTCGACAACACGACCATCAAGGCGCCGATCTCCGGACGCACGGGCGCGCTGCTGGTGCGGGCCGGTAACCTCGTTCGCGCCGGCGGCGGCACGGCGCTCGTGGTGATCAATCAGGTGAAGCCGATCCTCGTGCGGTTCGCCGCGCCGGCGTCGGAACTGCGCAACATCCTCACGTACGGCCGGTCGCAGGAACTGCCGGTGGTGGCCGGGCCGAGTGCGGCGGCGCAGCAGTCGGCGCCAAAATCCGACTCGGCCCGGAAGGGCGAGGCGGACGCCGGCGGCGGGCGCTCGCGCGCGGTGGAGGCGCCCGGCGGCGGCTCGGCTGGCGCGTTCGACCAGAACTCACACGGCAAGTTGTTCTTCATCGACAACGCCGTCGACACGACCACCGGCACGGTGCAGCTCAAAGCGCACTTCGACAACACTGACGGCACGCTGTGGGCCGGCCAGTTCGTGACGACGACGCTGCAGCTGTACGTGGAGGAGAACGCCATCGTCGTGCCGACCGAGGCCGTCGTGACGGGGCAGCGCGGCGCGTACATGTGGGTGGTAGACAGCACGATGGCGGCGCGCGAGCGGCCGGTGACGGTCGAGCGCGTGGCGGGCGCCATCACCATCCTGAGCAGTGGCGCGAGCGAAGGCGAACGCGTGGTGACGACGGGACAGTCGCGGCTTTCGCCGGGAGCGCAGGTTGAGTTGCCGTCTGCCGGCGGTGGCGGGAAGGGCGGCCGCGGTGGCCGGGGTGGTCGCGGCGGACAGGGTGGCGAGTCGAAGATGGGCGATGCGAAGGCCGGCGATGCCGCCGGTGCCGCCGATGCGAGGGCCGCTCCGGCGGCCGGCGAGGCGAAGGCTGACGCTGCGGCCGGCGACGCCAAGGGCGACGCACCGGCCGGTGAGCGGAAGGGCGGTCGCGGGCGTGGCGGCAGGAAGGGCGCCCCGGCGCCGACGCCGCAGGGATGAACTTCACCGCGCTCTTCATCAGACGCCCCGTCATGACCACGCTGGTCATGGTGGGGATCGTCGTCTTCGGCATCGTCTCATACCGGCAGCTGCCGGTGAGCGACCTGCCCAGCATCGACCAGCCGTCGCTCAACGTGAGCGCGAGCCTGCCCGGGGCGAGCCCCGAGACGATGGCGGCCACGGTGGCGACGCCGCTCGAGAAGGCCTTCACGGCCATCCCCGGGATCGACGAGATCACGTCGAACAGCACGCTCGGCTCCACGAACGTGTCGCTGCAGTTCTCCCCCGACCGCAACATCGACGCGGCGGCGCAGGACGTGAACGCGGCCATCTCGCAGACGCTGCCGGCGCTGCCCGGGAACATCCAGCCGCCCTCGTACCGCAAGCAGAACTCGTCGTCGTCGCCGATCCTGATGATCACGATGACGTCCAAGACGCTGTCGCTGATCGCGCTCAACGAGTTCGCCGAGACGAACATCGCACAGCGGCTGACGATGATCGAAGGGGTGGCCCAGGTGAACATCATGGGCCAGTCGAAGTACGCCGTGCGCGTGCAGCTCGACCCGGCCGCGTTGGCGTCGCGCAACATCGGCGTGAACCAGGTGGCGAACGCGGTGCGGCTCAACAACGTGATGATCCCCACGGGGATCCTCTACGGCCCGCGGCGCACGGTGACGATCGCCGCGACGGGGCAGATGTACAACGCCGATCAGTTCCGCCAGCTCATCGTGGCCTGGCGCAACGGTGCCCCCGTGCGCCTGGGCGACCTGGGCGCCGTGCTCGACGACGTACAGAACAACAAGAACGCGAGCTGGTTCAACGGCGACCGCTCGATCACGCTGATGGTGCAGCGGCAGCCCGGGACGAACACGCTCGAGGTGGCCGAACGCGTGAAGGCCACGCTCGCCGAGATCAAGCGCGGGCTGCCGCCGAGCGTCGGCGTGACCATCCAGTACGACCGCACGGTGACCATCAAGAACTCCGTGCAGGACGTGAAGTTCTCGCTCGTGCTCGCGCTCTCGCTCGTCGTGCTCGTGATCTTCCTGTTCCTGCGCAGCGTCGTGGCGACGATGATCCCGAGTCTCACGCTGCCCGTCGCGATCGTGGGCACGTTTTCGCTGATGGCGCTCCCGCTCGCCGTGGGCTTCGTGGTGGACGACGCGATCGTGATGCTCGAGAACATCGTGCGGCACATCGAAAGCGGCCTGCCGGTGCGCGAGGCGGCGTTCCGGGGCTCGCGGGAGATCGGCTTCACCATCCTCTC
>CAIRBD010000119.1 GCA_903876745.1 uncultured Gemmatimonadota bacterium | reverse complement strand
GTGTGCTTGCGGAAGCTCGACACCGGCTCCGCGCCGACGCGCTGCGTGGGCGAGTCGTTGGCGCGGAGCGCCGGATGCGCGGACTCGATCGCCTGCAGCTCGCGGAAGAGCGTGTCGTACTCGCGGTCCTGGAGCGTCGGTCGGTCGAGTACGTAATAGTCGTGCGACGCCCGCGCGAGCACGCGCCGCAGTTCGGTGGCGCGCGCGGCGGTCACCCCTTCGCCTCCTCGTCGATCACCTGCATCGCCACGCTCACCAGCCGCTCGAGTTCCTCGTCCGACGCCTTCGGCAGCAGCGTCTCCGACCACATGTGGTCTTCGCTCGTCGCGAACCGGTCGAGCAGGCGCCGCATGAAGGCCACGAGCGCCACGCGCTGCAGCTCCGACTGACGCTGCCGCGCCGGCTGCGCGCTCGCGTTCCGCATGAGCGCCTCGAACCGGTGCGCGTTGCGCAGCGCTTTCACCGTGAGATCGGCCACCATCTGGCAGAACCGCACGTCGAGGTCGCTGAACGGCGTGGCGTCGCGCTCCGTGCGCAGGAAGATCGCGCCGATCGTGTCGGTCCTCCAGCGGATCGGCACCACGACGATGGACCGCACGTTGCGCTCGATCAGCTGGTCGCGCACCGACGCGAACGCCGCGTCGTTGAGCGCGTCGGGGACGAACACCGTCTCGCCGCTCTCGAATGCGCGCTTGAGCTCGGGATACCGGTCGAGGTCCACGACGAGGTTCCGGATCCCGGGGTCCTCGTAGCTCGCGACGAGCCGTACCTCACTGTGCTCCCCCGCGAGGAAGATCGAGCACCGGTCGAGGCCGAACGCCTCGCCCATCTTCCGCGAGATCGACTGCAGGATGTCCACGAAATGCAGCGACGAGCTGATCTCCTGCAGGATGTCGACGATGGCGCGCAGGTGGTCGCGCTCGCGCGTCAGTTCGGCCACCTGCGTCTCGAGTCGGGCGGTCTGTTCCGTCACAGTCTCCTCAGTCGGTCGGCGGCGCGTTGCTTGTACAGCGCGTCGTTGGGATCCTTGAGCGGCGCCTTGGCCACCCATTCGAACTGCTGGCGCGCCTTCGCGGGAAATCCCGCATCCATATAGACGGCGCCGAGGTCCATATGGTGACCGAGGCGCGTCGGGTCGACGGCGACTGCTTTCTCGAGGTACCGGATCGCCTCGGTCCAGCTCGCCAGCGCGAACACCTCGCCGCCGAGGAACGTCTTGGCGAAGCTCCGCTGCACCGTGTTCAACCGCATCACTTCGGCGTTCCACGACCCCATGACGTGCAACGCGCCGACGTGGAGCGAGTCGTACTTGAGCGATTCGAGTGCCTCGGTCCGGATGATCTTGGAAAAATGGATGCGCTCCATCGTGCCGACGCTCATCGCCCGGCGGCCGAGCGCCCGCGACAGCGCGAAATGGCCGTCCGCGTGGTGCGGGTTCACGGCGATCGCCTGTTCGGCGTAGCGCTGGGAGGCCGCATAGGCTTTGTCCTGCACGGGACCCTTGGGCAGTCCCTCGCCGAAATCGGCCTCGGCGCGTGACGCTTTGCAGAGGGCGTCGTAATTCTTCGGGTCCGCTGCGATCGCCGCCTCGAAGTGTGCGATCGCCGCGGGCACGTGCCGTTCGGCGTAATCACGGTCGCCCAAAGCGATGTGATCCTTCGCCGATTGGGCATGCAGCGCGGCCGCGCCCAGCGGCCACGCCACCACTACCGCCAAACGACGGAATCGCATGAGCTGGCTCGGGTTCGATATCGGCATTAATCACAACCTAGACCGCGCGAGCGCGCCCGGTCAATGACGCTCCGCGACCTCATCGAGCGCAAACGCGACGGCGGCCGCATCACCGCGGACGAGTGGCGCGACTTCACCCGCGACCTCGCCGCCGGCACCCTCGCCGACTATCAAGTGTCGGCCCTGCTGATGGCCATCTTCTTCCGGGGCATGGACGACGACGAGACCGTCGCCCTGATGGATGGGATGCTGCACAGCGGCCGGTCCCTCGACCTGCGGCACCTCGTCGTCGGTCGGGTCGACAAACACTCCACCGGCGGGGTCGGCGACAAGATCTCGCTCATCCTCGCGCCCCTCGTGGCCGCCTGCGGCGTGGCCGTCCCGATGATGTCGGGGCGCGGCCTCGGCCACACGGGGGGCACGCTCGACAAACTCGAGAGCATCCCCGGCTTCGACACGAGGCTCTCCCTCGAGGTCGCTTCGGCGCAGGTCGAACGGCTCGGTTGCGCGCTCATCGGCCAGACCGGTGAGATCGCCCCGGCCGACAAACGGCTCTACGCCATGCGCGACGCCACAGGCACCGTAGAGGCCATCCCGCTCATCGCGGCGAGCATCATGAGCAAGAAGCTCGCGGAATCGCTCACGGGGCTCGTGCTCGACGTGAAGACGGGGGCGGGCGCCTTCCTGCCCAAGCTCGACGACAGCCTGCGGCTGGCCCAGACGATGATCGCGCTCGGCGCGCGCTACCAGTGCCCAGTGGTCGCGCTGCTCACCGACATGGAGTCGCCGCTCGGCGAGGCCTGCGGCAACGCGAACGAGGTGGAGGAGTCCATCGCCACCCTCAAGAACGGCGGCCCCTCGGACGTCCGGGAACTGACACTGCGGCTCGGTGCCGAAATGCTCGTCCTTGGCGGAGCGGCCGCGACGCTCGGCGAGGCCCGCGGGCGGCTCGAAACGGCGCTGGGCAACGGTGCCGCACTCGAGAAGTTCCGCGACATCGTGACGGCGCAGGGGGGCGATCCGAGGGTCTGTGACGACCCCGTGGCGGTGCTTCGACAGCCGGCGATCCGCGAGTCCTACCGTGCCGCCCGTGACGGCGTGGTGCAGCGTGTGGAGCCGCGCGCCGTGGGGCGGGGGATCACGGCGATGGGAGGGGGGCGGTCGACGATGGATGACGTCGTCGACCCGTCCGTCGGGTTCCGCATCTTCGCGCGCCCGGGGCGGGCGGTGCGGGTCGGCGACGAACTTGCGGTGATCGAAGCCCGCGATGCGGATTGCGCGGCCCGTGGCCGGGCGGCGTTGGACGCCGCGTTCACCGTCGGCGACGTGGCGCCGCCGGTGCGTGCGATGATTTCGCATCGTGTCTCTTCCGCCGGGGTCGAGACAGGACATTAAGTCCGACTGCCGCCGCAAGAACTGGCACGTTTTCTGCTCTTGGACAGGGTGAATCCCAACCCGGTCCACGCCCATGCGCGAGTCACCGTTCGTCCGCGATCATCATCGACCCCGCACCGCGATTGTCACGGGCGGCGCCGGTTTCATCGGATCCGCCGTCGTGCGTCGTCTGCGCCGTGACGGGGTGCGCGTCATCGTCCTCGATGCCCTGACCTCCGCGGGCAACCAGGCGACGCTCGAAGCGTCGCTGGGCGCCAACAGCGTCTTCATCCGCGGCGACATCACCGATGCGGCGATGGTCGCCGAGGTCTACCGGCGGTATCGGCCGGACGCGGTGTTCCATCTCGCTGCGGAAACGCACGTCGATCGCGTGATCGACACGCCGATGCGGTTCGTGCAGGCGAACATCGTCGGCACGGCGGTCCTGCTCGACGAAGGGCTGCGTCATTGGCGTTCGCTGAATGCGGTACGCCGCGACGCGTTCCGGTTCATCCATGCCTCCACCGACGAAGTGTTCGGCGCGCTGGGTTCCGAGGGCGTGTTCACGCCTACGAGTCCGCACCGTCCGAACTCGCCGTACGCGGCGAGCAAGTCGGCGGCCGATCAGCTCGTCCGGTCGTGGTACCAGACGTTCGGCTTCCCGGTGATCACCACGACGTCCAGCAACAACTTCGGGCCGCATCAATTCCCGGAGAAACTGATGCCCCTCACCATCCGGCGCGCGCTGCGTTACGACGCCGTGCGCGTGTACGGTGAAGGGGTTCAGACGCGCGACTGGCTGTACGTGGACGACCATGCCGACGGGCTCGTGGCGGCCTGGGATCGCGGCATCCCCGGCCAGACGTACCTGTTCGGCAGCGGCGAGGAGCGGCAAAATCTGCACGTCGTGGGGGAAATCTGTTCCGTGCTCGACCAATTCGCGCCCGAAGAGGGCCGGCCGGCGCGTTCGCGGCTCATCGAGCACGTCGCCGACCGGCCGGGGCACGACTTCCGCTATGCGCTCGACATCTCGATCACCCAGGAGTCTCTGGCCTGGACGCCCGCCACTTCGTTTGAAGCAGGGCTGCGCCGGACGGTCGGCTGGTATCTTGGACATCAGGCCTGGTGTGAGACGGTGCTCGGCGGGACCGAGGTGGGCGAACGACTGGGGCTCGGGGAGGCCGCATGACCACGATCATCGCCGGCGGCGCGCTCGCGTCGCTCGTCGCGGCCGACGCGCTTGCGACGATGGGCCGCCGCGTGGTGCTGCTCACGGAGTCGTCGCGGGTGGGCGGCCATTTCGCCGGGCTCTACGGCGACGGCGTGCCTTTCGACTGCGGCCTCGTGGCGTTCGAGTTCGGTGACGACGGCGCTCGGCACGACAGTGACCTGTATTCGTACGACCCCGACCGGCGCACCGACTGCGCGCGCTTCGGCGATCTCGTGCGGCATTGGGCCGAACAGCACCTGCGTCTGCCGCTCATGCGCATCCCGGCGATGGAGCTGTGGTACGACGGGACGATCGTCCCCGATTTCCTCTTCGACACGAACATCCACGGGCTCGCCGGTCTGCCGGGCGCCCTGCGCGACCGCATCGCCGCCGATCTCGTGAGCCTCCCCGCCGACCGTGAGTCGATGCTGCATTCGCGGGTGAAGCAGTCCGCCGGCTTGTGGGACACGCTCGACATCGAGGTCGCGTCGCTCGCCAACCACGGGCGCACGCTGCACGAACGCCTCATCGCGCCGATGCTGCGCAAGCTCGTGGGGCCGAATGGCGCGCCGCGCTGTCTCGCGCGCTACTCGCGCGTCGTCGCGGCGCCGATGTACTGGCCCGAGACCGTGCGCCGCGGCGTGCTGGGCGACGCGACGGCGATGGCGCCCACGCCGTTCCACGTCGTGTCGCAGGCCGCGATGGGCGAGATGGTCATCCGCCTGCGACAGCGGCTCGAGGCCTCGCCGCTCGTCTCCTGGCGCGCCGGCGCGATCACGCGCATCGAGCCGTGCATGGATGGCGTCGCCGTCACGATGGAGGGTGCGACGATCGAAGGGCGCGAGCTCCTCTGGGGCGGCGAGCTGTCCACGTTCTGCGCGCTCGCGGGCGAATCGTCGCCGGAGCCGCTCGACCGTGAGCGCCTCGAGATCGCCTGCGTGACCATCGATCGCGCGGCCTGCCTCCGCCCCGACACCGGGACCCTGATGATCCCGGCCGGTGTGTCGCTGCCGTTCCGCGTCATCAATCAGAGCCGCAACGCCGGGGAGACCGCCGGGCGACTCCGCCTGACGCTCGAGTATCCGTGGGGCGCGCTCCCGTCGGTCCCGGAGTTCGCCGCGCGCAAGGTCACCGATGCGCTCATCACGCTCGGCCTCGTGAACGACCCCGCGGCCGTGCGGTTGCATCGGCTCGTGCATCTGGACGAAGGGTTCATCGTGCCGTCGTTCGCGAATCAGGCGCGCGCGCTCGCCGCGCGCGAAGAGGCGCTCGCGGCCGGGATCCCGGTGCGCATGCTCGGTCCCGCCTCGGGGTTCAACGTGTCGTCGCTCGGCGATCAGGTGGTGCAGGGGCTACAGGCCGCGGCGATCACGTCGGATGCGTACGCGGCGGTGGCGGCGTAGCGGCGACCGATCGATCGCCGCGCCGCACGGACCGGGCGCGCGCTTGCGCCGTGTCGCGGCGCGCGGGCATTTTTCGGGCTTCCCGGAGGGTCCCATGGAGAAGTTCGGCAAGGTCGCGTCGCTTGGCGCGCTGGCGGTGGCAGGCGGCACGTTCGCGCTCTACGCAGCGCTCCTCTTCGCGTTCCGTCCAGTGGCGGGGGGCGGCATGTCGGCGCTGAGCTTTCAGATCGTCGCGATCGCGATGCTCGTGCCCGTGGGCGTGCTCGCGGGCGCGCACGTCGCGTT
>CAIRBD010000118.1 GCA_903876745.1 uncultured Gemmatimonadota bacterium | reverse complement strand
CGCAGGAACTACGCAGGCACGGCAAAGCGCATTGGGGGAACGACAGCCTATGGCGCGGGCTGTCGTTCCCCCAGTCAGTTGTAGTACCTGCGTCGTTTCTGCGTGTTTTCTGCGCGTTTCTGCGGCGTCGTTGAGCCCCCCTACTTCGAACCCGCCTTGGCCTTTGCCTTCGCCACGATGTCCCGCAGCTCACCCACAAGCCGCGGCCCGTTGTACGGAATTCCGTCCTTGATGATCCACTCGGCGCCGTTCGTCTTCACTTCCTTGCCGTCCTTGATGGCGCCCGTGCCGCCCGCATACAACACCTTGATGTCCTCGAGCGGGTTGCCGTCCACCACGATCAGGTCGGCGAGCCATCCGGCTTTGATACGGCCGAGCTTGGATTCCATGCCGAGGATCTTCGCGTTGTTCCCCGTGCAGTGCTGGATGATCTTGATGGGCGAGAAGCCCGCTTCCTGGTGCAACTCCATCTCGCGGATCAACCCGAAGCCGTACATCTCGTAGATGAAGCCCGCGTCGTCGCCGCAGCCGATGGTTCCGCCCTTGCGCTCGAAATCGCGCAGCGCGCCCATCCAGATGGCGTAGTTCTCCTTCCAGTACACCTCGTCGGTGCTGCTCCAGCCGATGAAGTACGAGCCGTGGTTGGCCGGGTCGGGCTTGAAGTAATTGGCGAGTGACGGATGGAGCAGGTCCTTGAACCAGGGCTGGTTCTGCGCGCGCTGCAGGTCGCGGCTCGCTTCATAGATGTCGAGCGTCGGCACCCAGCTCACGTTCGCCTTCACCATTCCCGTGAGAACTTCGTCGAGGAGCTTCGGGTCGGCCTCGCGCCAGAGGCGCCCCGCCCAGCGAAAGCGATCGGTCTCGTTGAGATAGTTGTAGTTGCTCGGGAAGTGCTGCCGCAGGTCGGGGATCGCGGCGTCGGGGATGCCGTACCAGTGCTCGATGCTGCGCGTGCCGAACTTGATGTCGTCCCACGCATTCGTTTCCTCGACGCCCGTGTGGTGCGCGATGGGGAGACCCACCTTGTGGGCTTCGTCTTCCATCGCTTCCATTAAATCGCGGTCGATGCCGGTGATCTTGATGCCGTCCACGCCGGCGGCCTTCATCTGCCGCACGTGCGCGCGCGCCTGCTCGGGCGTCTTCACGTTCCGCCCATCCTCGGCGAAGAACATGGGATACGAGAGGATGCGCGGCGCGACGATCTCGCCCTTGGCGCTCTTGTCGCGCAGGTCGAGCGAGCCCTTGGTGTTTTCAGCGCCGACTTCGCGCACCGTGGTGATGCCGTTGGCGAGCTGCAGCTTCATATAGTAGTCGAAGCCGTCGAGCGACTGGCCGGAGCGGTTGCTCTGCATGTGCGTGTGGGCGTTGATGAGCCCGGGGAGCACAAACTTACCGGCGGCGTCGATCTGCACGTCGCCCGCGGGCCGGCGCGCGGTGCCGCGGTTGGCCGAGACGGGGTCGATGGCGACGAGCTCGACGATGGTGTTGCCTTCGATGACGATGTCGATGGGACCGCGGGCGGGCGTCCCATTCCCATCCACGATCATCGCGTTGCGGATGACGAGGCGCTGCGGGCGGGTGCCGTGCGTGACGCCCTTCGTTTGGGCGGCAGCGGCGACGGCGGTGAGCGCGACGGCGAGCGCGGCGCGGGCGATTCTGTGCATCAGTGGCTCCGGTGCGGTGACGGGTCTCGCGTACGTTATCGCGCGGTGGCT
>CAIRBD010000117.1 GCA_903876745.1 uncultured Gemmatimonadota bacterium | reverse complement strand
GGAGTTCCGCGATCAGTCGTACTACATCAACGAGCAGATCATCGGCATGGATGAGAAGCTCGCGCTCAACGCCGGCGTCCGCGCCGACCGTTCGAGCGCCAACGGCGACCGCGCGAAGTTCTACGCGTTCCCGAAGTACTCGGCCAGCTACCGTTTCCCCAAGCCGCTGGCATTCCTGCCGGGCAAGGCCGGGACGTTCCTCGACGAAGTCAAGCTCCGCGCCGCGATCGGCCAGTCGGGCAACCGCCCGAACTACGGCGTGCGCGACGTGACGGTGGGATCGGGCGGCATCGTGGGCGGCAACTCGTCGTTCGTGGCGAGCACGTCGCTCGGCAACCCGGCCATCAAGCCCGAAGTGATGAACGAGACGGAGTTCGGCGTCGACGGCACCGCGCTCAACTCGCGCATCGCCTTCGAGCTCACGTCGTACCGCCGCGTCATCAAGGATCTGTTGCTGACCTACCCGCTGGCATCGACCTCAGGTCTGTCCAGCCAGATCATCAACGGCGGCCAGATGTCGACGCACGGCATCGAAGCCGGCATCACGCTCATTCCGATCCGCACGCGCGACGTGGAATGGACGAGCCGCATCACGTACAACAAGAGCGTCCAGACGGTGGACATCCTGCCGGTGCCGGCGTTCAACGCTCCGGGCGGTTCGTTCGGCGCGGCCTACGGCCGCAACCGCATCGCGCAGGGCACGGTGTCGTCGATGATCTGGGGCAACTCGAAATTCTCGTGCATCCCGGTCGCGACGGGCACGCAGCCCACTGGCTCCGACGGCAAGCCGTGCCGCCAGCTCGCCATCGGCGAAGTACTCACCGGCTCGGTGACGCGCGATTCGATGCTCTATGATTCGAACCCGCGCCACAACACGTCGTTCCTGAACACGGTGACGTGGAAGAACTGGTCGGTCAGCGCGCTGCTCGATTGGCGCAATGGCGGCTACACGGCCAACATGACGAACAACCTGTACGACGAAGGCGGCCAGTCGTGGGATTATGACAAGACGTCCCCGTTGCCGGCGCAGTACCCGAAGCTGGGCGACTATCGCTATAACATCTGGAGCGGCGGCGACATCCGCACGTACATCCAGGACGGCACGTACGTGAAGCTGCGCGAAGTCACGCTCACGTACGACGCGCCGCGGCAGTACGCCGAATGGTTCAAGGCGCGCGATCTGCGCGTGAGCTTCAGCGGCCGCAATCTCGCGATGTGGTCGAAGTACTGGAGCTACGACCCCGAATTCAACAACTTCGGCAACCAGAACTTCAACCGGTTCATCGACCTCGCACCGTATCCGTCGATGAAGCAGTTCTTCTTCAGCGTCGACCTGGGGTACTAAACCATGACGACCAATACGATCTCCACGAGGTTTGCCTCGATGCGTATGCGCGCCATCGGCGCTGTTCTGCTCGCCACGTCGCTCGCGGCGTGCGACTCGAAACAGCTCGCGATCACCAACCCGAACTCCGTGACGGTGGACGCCGCGGCCAAGGATCCGGCAGCCCTGCAGCTGCTGGCGACGGGTTTGCTGTCGAACTACCGCAGCGATCGGGGAAGCCTCATCCAGAACTCGGCGGTGTTCGGCCGCGAAGGGTACTACTACTTCCCGACGGACGCCCGGTACACCCAGAACGGACTGATCGGCATCGTCGTGG
>CAIRBD010000116.1 GCA_903876745.1 uncultured Gemmatimonadota bacterium | reverse complement strand
GCCGTCCGACCGGCTCATCGATGGCGTCTCGATGGCGAGCCTGCTCGTGCATCCCGATGCGCCGAGGCCGGCAACCGCCCGCGAACTGTATTTCTACCACCAGGGAACGCTCGAGAGCATGCGCTCCGGCGACTGGAAGTTCATCAGGAACATCAACCACTATGTGTGGCCGATGCCGGTGAACGAGAAGCTCGGCTGGTTGAGCCGACAGACGACCGGCCCGCTCCCGCTGCTCTTCAATCTCGGCGATGATCCCGGCGAGGCGTACAATCTCGCCAGCCGGTATCCCGACCGGGTCAGGGAGCTGACCGCGGTGATGTCGCGCTGGGAGGAGGACGTGAAGCGAAACCCGTTCGGGCTCAGGCAGCGATCGTGAGACTGGGAACCGGGCATCCGCGCATGGCTGAACCCGTTCGTGGCGGCTCCCGGCGTTGAGGAAGCCGCTCACCAACCTCCTCATCAAGCCGGCCGGTCCCGATTGCAACATCGGCTGCCGGTACTGCTTCTATCTCAGCACCTCGCGGTTCTATCCCGAGACGGCCGTGCACCGGATGTCCGACGACGTTCTCGCGATGACCGTGCGGCAACTCCTCGCGCAGAACGAAGACCAGCTCTCGTTCAGCTGGCAGGGCGGGGAACCGACGCTGATGGGGCTGCCGTTCTACGAGCGGGCCGTGGAGCACGAGATGCGGTACGGCCGCGGCCAGGCGGTCAGCAACGCCCTCCAGACCAACGGCATCAAGCTCGACCGCGACTGGGCGGCGTTCCTCACCAAATACCACTTTCTCGTCGGCCTCTCGCTCGACGGACCCGAACACGTCCACGACCAGTACCGCGTGAACCTCGGCGGCAACGGCACCTGGCAAACGGTCGATGACCGGGCGCGGATGCTGCTCGACGCCGGCGTGTCGGTCAACGCGCTCTCGGTGGTCACGGAGTATTCGGCGACGCATCCGCAGGAGATCTACGCGTACCTCAAAGCGACCGGCCTCGCGTACATGCAGTTCATCCCGTGCTGCGACCGCGATCCCAACTCCCCCACGGGGTTTGCCGCGCACTCGGTGAGCCCCGCCGCGTACGGCCAGTTCCTCTGTGAGATCTTCGACCTGTGGCTCGCCGATTTCGTGGACGGACGACCGACGACCTCGGTGCGCTTCTTCGAGTCGCTCCTCTACCTGTACGCGAACGTCGCGCCCAACGACTGCACGCTGCTCGAGGAATGCGGCACCTACCTCGTGGTCGAACACACGGGCGACGTGTACAGCTGCGACTTCTACGTGACGCCCGAGCGACGCCTGGGGAACGTCATGGAAAACGGGCTGGAGCAGATGTTGAACGGCGAGCAGCAGAAAACGTTCGGACTCGCCAAATCGAATCTCGCGCCGGCGTGCAGGAGCTGTCGCTGGCTGTCGTACTGCCGGGGCGGCTGTCCCAAGGACCGGGTCATCGACGAGAGCGGGACAGGCGTCAGCTACTTCTGCGAGTCGTTCAAGACGTTCCTGTCCCACGCCGACGGGACGTTCAGGACGCTCGCGGCCCGATGGGAGAATGGATGGGAGTCTCCCGCGGCGGACTGACGCGCGGCGCCCGACGGGCGGCTACAGCGACGGCGCGGTGAACGAGCCGGCGGGCTTCCCGAACAGATTCCCCTGCGCGAAATCCGCGCCCATCGCCAGCAGTGCGTCGCGCTCGCCCGAGCTCTCCACGCCTTCGGCGATCATCGGCACGCCGATCTCCCGCGTGAGCGCGTACATGCCGCGCACCATCCGCAGGCGCGCTTCATCGGTGTCGAGCCCCGCGAGGAGCGTGCGGTCGAGCTTCACGTAGTCCGGTTTGAGGCGGGCGAAGGCGAGCAGTCCGCTCGGGCCCGTGCCCACGTCGTCCACGGCGATGCGGAACCCCGCGCCGCGCAGCTTGTCGATCTGCGCCGCCATCGCGTCGAGTTGTTCCACCGTCGCGTGCTCGCTCACCTCGAGCACCACGTTGCGCGCGATCGGCTCGAGCGGCGCTTCGGCTCCCACGAGGAGCCCTTCCTGCGCGTCGTTCGGGTGCACGTTCACGAAGAGCAGCGCGCCGTCCGGCAGTTCCGTGCTCGCGGCCGCGATGCGCTGATAGATCGTGCGCTCGAGTGCCGTCCGCCAGCCGATGCGATCAGCGGCGGAGAGCAGCGTGGCGTACGACGAGAAGAGGGCCTCGTCGCAGCGCATCAGCGCCTCGTAGCCGATGAGCGTCTGCTCGCGCATCGACACCACCGGCTGGAACACGATGGTGATGGTGCCGAACGCCTGATTGAGCACCGTCTCGAGCGTCTTGCGGTCGCCGTACGGCAGCGCATCATTCGCCGACTTCGCGTACGCATCGCGCTTGTAGCGCGCGAGTTCGCCGAGTGCCGCAGCGCGTCCCACGGCCTGCACGAGTGCGGCGGGCTCCACCGGCTTGAGCAGGTACTGTTGCGCGCCGTACTCGATGGCCTCGATAGCGGAGTCGAGCGTCGGGCCCGCCGTCATCAGGATCACCGGCACGTCGAGATCGTGGTGCCGCAGTTCACGCAGGAAATCCACCCCCGACAACTCGGGCATGATGATGTCGGTGAGGATCGCGTGGAACTTGTCCTTCTCCACCAGCTTGAGCGCATCGCGTGCGTTGCTGGCGAGGGCCACGGCGAATGGCCGGGCGGACGGGATGGATCTTTTCATAAAGTGACCTATCATGAACGGTTGACTGCGCTACGGACAACCATGCGACACTTGCCACAGCGCCAGCGAGTTGACGATGGGCGGATCAGGGCGAATGGGCCTGTAGTCTCAGTCACAACAGCCCTTTGATATCAAGCCCATCCAGCATGTCAACCGGCAAGTTTTTGGTCTTGTGGTTGGGCGGAATTCGGAGCTACGGTGGCGCGATGAACGCAATCCCGATTAACCGTCGTCGTTTCCTCGGGGCCGCTTCGGCCACCGTGGCCG
>CAIRBD010000115.1 GCA_903876745.1 uncultured Gemmatimonadota bacterium | reverse complement strand
CTTCTGCCGCTGCTCCACCACGTTCGGCGACCCGCCCAATCACCACACGTGCCCGGTCTGCCTCGCGCTCCCCGGCGCGCTCCCCGTGCTCAACGCGCACGCCGTGGCGCTCGCCCTGCGCGCCGTGCTCGCGCTCGACTGCACGGTGCGCGAACGATCGGTGTTCGCGCGGAAGAACTACTTCTATCCCGACCTGCCCAAGGGATACCAGATCTCGCAGTTCGACCAGCCGATCGCCGAACTCGGCCGCGTGACGCTCCCCGGCGGGCGCGCCATCGGCATCACGCGCATCCATATGGAGGAGGACGCTGGGAAATCGGTGCATGACCGTTTCCCCGGCTTCACCGCCATCGACCTCAACCGGTCGGGCGTGCCGCTCATCGAGATCGTGAGCGAGCCCGAGCTCCGGAGCGCCGCCGAAGCCGGCGCGTATCTGCGCGCGCTGCGCGAGATCCTGCTCTACGCCGACGTGTCCGACTGTTCCATGGAAGAGGGGAGTCTGCGTGTCGACGCCAACGTCAGCGCGCGCCCGCACGGCGAGACGGCGCTCCGCACACGCACCGAGATCAAGAACCTCAACTCGTTCTCGAACGTCGAGCGCGCCCTCGAGGTGGAGTTCACCCGTCATTGCGCGATGCACGACGCCGGCGCCGAGATCGTGCAGCAGACGATGCTCTACGACGACGTGCGCGGCGACGTGCGCCCGGCGCGCTCCAAGGAAGACAGTCACGACTATCGCTACTTCCCGGAGCCCGACCTGCCGCCGCTCGTGATCGCGCGCGACGAGATCGATCGCGTGCGCGCCGCGCTGCCCGAGATGCCGGCCATACGCCGCGCGCGCTACATCGCCGCGATGGGGCTCACCGCCGCCGACGCCGATGTCCTCACCGCGACGCGCGCCATCGGGAATTACTTCGAGACGGCGGCAGCCGCCGCCGGTGACGCGAAGTCCGCCGCGAACTGGGTGACCGGCGAGGTGCTCGCCTCACTCAACGAGGCCGGGCTCGACATCACCGCCGCGCTGGTCGCACCCGAGCGCCTCGGCGCGCTGGTCGCGCTCGTCCGCGACGGTCACATCAGCCACTCTGCGGCGAAGACGGTCTTCGCCACGATGCAGCACGATGCCGCCGCCCCGCGCGCCATCGCCGAACGCGACGGGCTGCTCCAGGTGGGCGACGACGACGCCCTGCGCCGGTGGATCGACGAAGTGTGGGCCGAGCACCCGGAGGAGGCCGCACGGTTCGCGGCCGGCGAACGGCGGCTGCAGGGCGTGCTCGTCGGCTTCGTGATGAAGCGGTCGGGCGGTCGCGCCGACCCGCGCAAGGTGAATCAGCTGCTCGCGGGGCGCGCCGGCACGTAGAGCGGCGCGGTGAGTGCCCGCGCGAATCCGAGCGTGTGCGCCGGCAGGCCGAACTGGCGCGAGGCTTCGAGGCGGGCTTCGTCCACGCCGCCCACCCGCAACGCGGCGCGCCGAACCCGCTTCGCCATCCGCAACGCCTCGTCGCCCGCCGGATCGAGCTTGTACGGCTCCGAGCGCGCGTCCCGCGAGAGGAAGTCCATGACGAAATCGTAGGAGTGGGCGAGGTGCTGCCCCACGTCCGCCTCCTCCAGCTCCCAGCGGCTATTCTCTTTCAGCACCGAGAAGATCCGCTGCCAGCTCTCCGAGTCGGTCACGTACACCATGCCGCGGAAGATCCGGCGGTTGGTCGGCGTGCTGAAGATCGTCGGACTGAGGATGCGGTCGAGATGTTCGTCGCTGCGCCCGTGGTCGAGCAGGATGATGTCGTGCGCGCGCCGTGGGAACTGTTCGCCCAGGTGCGTCTCGAACCGGCTTTCCCAGTAGCTGTGCCCGAGCGCGGTGGTGCTCGCCGTGGACGCCAGTTGATGCGGCACGAAATAGTTGTGCGCCACCGCGTCGGCGGCGAGATGCGCGAGGTAGCCGTACGCGAAGGCCTGCAATGGCTCGTCGCGCGCCTTCTCGAGGATCTCGAATCCCATCGACCAGTGATGGCAGTGCCGGCCGAATCGCGCGTACTTCTTCGCGATGCTCGTGTCCGCGGCGATGGACCCGTAGAGGAAATCCTGCGGGTGCGCGCGGAGCAGGGCAGCGATCGCGGCCGGCAGCAACGCCGCCGAACGCAAGACCGCCTCACCGAGCAGGATGTGCGTCCCCGGCGTCCACGCGAAGGCGTCCGACGGGAGCAGCGCAATGAGCGCCAGCGCCGCCAGACACACGGTCAGCGGGCGCACGCCGCCGTTATTCGCGGTCGTCGTCGTACGGCGACTCGTCGGCCGACTCTTTCCTCGGCCCGCGGGGCGCATCGGGGGACGGGCGCGGCGCATCAGCCGGCCCCTCGCCGCTCGGCCCCTCGCCGCGACGCTTCCGATTGCGCGGCCGGCGTTTCCGCTTGACGAAATCCTTCACCTTGTCCGCGCCCCACTCCACGCCGGAGATCGCCGCGCCCGTCATGTCCACCACGCGGTCCGCCTGGCTGTGCGCGCGACCGAGGAGCGCGTTGAAGTCGTCGAGCCGCCGCCCGAAGTCCTGGAGCCGGCGGTCGAAGGTGTCGTGAGCCCGTTGCACCGCCCGTCGGACCGCCAACAGCGCGATCACCAGCGCGACCACCAGCAAGAGCGTCAGGATGGAGGTCAGCCCCGAGGCGATGTACACCAACTCCTCGAAGGGCGAACGGACCGGCGAGAGCGGTCGCACCAGCAGCGTGTCGCGGATGGCCGTCGCGCCCTGTGCCAGCAGTGCCGGAACCACGGTCCCAATCGTCATAAGTGCATCCTACCCCGGTCGCCGCGCAGGGGCAAGCAACGTTCGGGTCGCATCGCTTGCCGCGGCCGTCGCGCCCCGGCATCGTTCGGCAGCGTCACGTCCGTTTCCCGAGTCCAGCAATGAGCGCGGTCCAGTTCATCGTCGAGGGAGGCCGTCGCCTCTCCGGTTCCATCCGTCCGAGCGGCAACAAGAACGCGGCGCTCCCCATCGTCGCGGCCACGCTGCTCACCGATCAACCGGTGACGCTGGAGAACGTGCCGCGCATCCGGGATATCGAGACCCTCGTCGACCTCATCCGCACCACCGGCGCAGCCGCCGAGTGGACGGCGCGCAACACGCTCCACGTGCATGCGAAGACGGTGAACGCGTCCGACCTCGACGGTGCGATGTGCGCTCGCATCCGCGCGTCCATCCTGCTTGCCGCGCCGCTGCTGGCGCGCTGCGGGCACGTGGCGCTCTCGCCGCCCGGCGGCGACGTCATCGGCCGCCGTCGCCTCGACACGCACTTCCTCGCGCTCGAGGAACTGGGCGCCACGCACGAGTTCGACGACCGCATTCGCTTCCGCACGAACGGCCTCAAGGGAGCCGACGTCTTCCTCGACGAACCCTCGGTGACCGGCACGGAGAACGCGGTGATGGCGGCGGTCGCCGCACGCGGCACCACCATCCTGCGCAACGCCGCCGGCGAGCCGCACGTGCAGGACCTCTGCCGCTTTCTCGTGGCCCTCGGCGCCCGAATCGACGGCATCGGCACGAACATGCTCACCATCGAGGGAGGGGCCTCGCTCGGCGGCGCCACGCACGAGATCGGCCCCGACCACATCGAGGTGGGTTCGTTCATCGGACTCGCCGCCGTCACGCGCTCGGAGCTGCGCATCGAACGCGCCGGCGTCGAACATCTCCGCTCCATGCGCATGGGTTTCGACCGCCTGGGTATCCGCACGGTGATCGACGGCGCCGACCTCGTGATCCCCGCCGAGCAGTCGCTCGAGATCCAGAGCGACCTCGGCGGACACGTGCCAAAGCTTGAGGACCAGCCATGGCCGGCGTTCCCGGCCGACGTCATGTCCATCGCCATCGTCGCCGCCACGCAGTGCAAGGGCATCATCCTGATGCACGAGAAGATGTTCGAGTCGCGCATGTTCTTCGTCGACAAACTCGTCGCGATGGGCGCCCGCATCGTGCTCTGTGATCCGCACCGCGCGCTCGTCGCCGGCCCGTCCGAACTGCGCGGCGCCACCGTCTCGAGCCCCGACATCCGCGCCGGCATGGCGATGCTCATCGCCGCCATGTGCGCCTCGGGCACGAGCACCATCAACAACGTCGGCCAGATCGACCGCGGCTACGAGCGCATCGACGAGCGCCTCAACGCGCTCGGCGCGAACATCCGTCGGGTCGAGGGCGCCGGCGAGTGACGGGCGGCGAGGCGATCCCCCCGAGGGAGGTCGTCGCCTCGTTCGCCGGGCTCGGTGTCTCCGCGTTCACCACCACGCGTATCGACGGCGATTACGCGCTCGCCGAGCCGCCGGCCACGGAGGCCGTCGACCGGTGGCAGGAACTGCACCGGTCCTTCGGCGACGCCGCGCCGCGCCTCGTCAGCGCTCGGCAGGTGCACGGCAGCCGCGTCGTCGAACATGACGGAAACTGGCAGGGATGGCGTCGCATCGACGGCGCGGACGGACACATCGCCCCCTCGCCAGGCACCGCGCTCGCCGTCACCATCGCCGACTGCGTGCCGGTCTTCTTCGCGCACCCCGACGGCGTCGTCGCCCTTCTGCACGCCGGTTGGCGGGGAACAGCGGGACGGATCGTATCCAAAGCCCTCAACCAGCTCGAAGCGCTGGGGATCGACGCGAGTGGCGTGCGCGTGCATCTGGGGCCGGCCATCTGCGGTCGCTGCTACGAAGTCGGCCCCGACGTGTTCGAGCAGCTCACGGGGTGGACCACCATCCGGAATCGCCACGTCGACCTGCGCGCCCTGCTTGCCGAGCAGGCGAAGGAACGCGGTGTCGCGCAGGTCACCGCCAGCCCGCATTGCACGAAGTGCGACAACGACCGTTTCTTCTCGCACCGCGCCGGCGACGCCGGCCGCCAGGTGGCCGTGATCGCAGCCTTGGCCGGCAGCACGACCCGGAACTCCTGACTCCCGCTCCCACTCAAGTCCCACTCGCACTCTCCTCCCACTCGCACTCTCCTCCCACTCGCACTCACCTCGCCCCCTCGAACCTTGCCCTCCCACTGCCGTTGAGGTAGTATTGTCTGTCTGCCCGGTCACGTCTCGCCGGCTTTTGTGTGGGGGAAGGTCTCCCCACATTTTTTTGTCTCTGTCCCGTCCACAGAAGCAACGTGAAGCAAGCACTGGAAGCGATTGTGGTTGCTGAACTTGCCGCTCTGGAATTCGAGTTGGTGGAATTCCGGGTCGGGGGCAGTCGCAGTCGCCCGGTCCTCGATATCCGTATCGATCGCCGCGACTTGCAGAAAGTGCAGGTCGGTGATTGCGAGCGGGCGTCGCGGGCCATCGAGGCGCGGTTGGATGCCGTACCGTCGGTGATCGACAGTCGGTATGTCTTGGAAGTGTCGTCGCCCGGCATGGAGCGCCCGTTGCGCACCCTCGCCGATTGGCGGCGCTTCGTCGGGCGTCGCGCGAACGTGACGAGCGTGAAGTTGGCGGACGTCGGCGGGCGCGCGGAAGTGGAGATCGTCGGCGTCGTGGATGTGGACGGGAGCGAGCACATCGTCGTGCGCGACCCCAAGGGCAATGAGCAGCATCTGGTGTTGGCGGACGTCAGCGAAGCCCGCCTCGCCTTTCACTGGAAACCGTAGGAGTTCCCGATGGCCGGGTCACCCGAAATCCTTGGCGCGATTCGCGAACTGGCGAATCTCAAGCAGATCGAGCGCAGCGAACTGCACGAGCTGCTGCAGGACGGCATCCATGCCGCCCTCGCGAAGAAGCTCGGCCCCTCCGTGCAGGCTGAAGTGGACATCGACGAGAACCGCGGCGATATCCGCATCATCCTCCTTAAGAACGTCGTCGAGACGGTCGAGGACCCCGCCCGCGAGATCATCCTCGAGGAAGCGCGGTTCGAGGATCCCGAGTATCAGCTCGGCGACGTGATGGAGATCCCCGTCGACTTCGCCGAGTTCGGTCGGTCCGCCGTGCAGGCCGCCAAGCAGCGCATCATCCAGCGCGTCCGCGAGGGCGAGCGCACCAAGATCCGCGACGAGTTCACGTCGCGGCAGGGTGACCTCCTCTCCGGCGAGATCCAGCAGATCGAGCGCGGAAAGATCGTCGTCATGCTCAACAAGTTCCGCGAAGCCGAGGCCATCATCCCGTATCGCGAGCAGAATCATCGCGAGGATTACAAGCAGGGGGAGCCGGTGCGCGCGGTGCTCAAAAAGATCGAGGAGACGCCCAAGGGCCCGCGCCTCGTGCTGTCGCGCGCCGATCCGCTCTTCGTCAAGGCGCTGTTCAAGCTCGAGGTCCCCGAGATCCAGCAGGGGATCGTCGAGATCCGCGCCGCCTCGCGCGAAGTCGGCAGCCGCACCAAGATCGCCGTGGTCTCGCGTGACGAGTCCATCGATCCGGTGGGCGCCTGCGTGGGCCTCAAGGGCGCGCGCGTGCAGGCCGTGGTGCAGGAACTCGGCGGCGAGCGTATCGATATCGTGCCCTGGTCGGCCGATCCCGAGCGCTTTGCCAAGCTCGCGCTCGCGCCGGCCAAGGTCGCTCGCGTGTTCAGCGACCCGGCCACCAAGACCATCCAGGCCGTCGTCGACGAGGACCAGCTGTCGCTGGCCATCGGTCGTAACGGCCAGAACGTGCGTCTCGCGTCGGAACTCACGGAGTGGAAGATCGACCTCTACTCCAGTCGCGAGTGGCTCGAGCGCGGCGGCGACGTCCCGCTCTTCCAGCCGTTGCCCGAGGAAGACGCGGCCGACGTGCAGCTCTCCGAGATCGAGGGGCTGCCCCCGGCCACCGTCGCCGTGCTCGAGGCGGGCGGCTATCGCACGCTCAACGACATCATCGACCTCGAGCGCGAGGACTTCCTCAAGCTCCCGGGCATCGCGCCCGAAGAGGCCGATCGCATCATGAAGCTCATCGACGAACTCACGG
>CAIRBD010000114.1 GCA_903876745.1 uncultured Gemmatimonadota bacterium | reverse complement strand
GCCACGCGCGAGTGCAGCACGTCGCCGCAGATACAGACGCGCTTGCCCGCGATCGTGCCGAACCGCTCGCGCAGTGTGAGCAGGTCGAGCAGTCCCTGCGTGGGATGCTCGTGCGTGCCGTCGCCGGCGTTGATGACGTTGCTCTCGATGCGCTCGGCGAGGAAGCGCGCCGCGCCCGACGAGTGATGGCGGATGACGACCATGTCGATCTTCATCGCCTCGAGATTGCGCGCCGTGTCGACGAGCGTCTCGCCCTTGCTCACGCTCGAGGCGGCGATGGCGATGTTCACCGTGTCGGCCGACATCCGCTTCTCGGCGAACTCGAACGAGGTGCGCGTGCGCGTCGAGGCCTCGTAGAAGAGGTTGACGATGGTCGCGCCGCGCAGCGTCGGCACCTTCTTGATGGCGCGCTCGGAGATCTCCTTGAGCGGCTCGGCGGTGTCGAGGATCAGATTGATCTGCTCGGCGGACAGATGCTCGAGGCCGAGCAGGTCCTTGCCGAGCGGCGACGTCACCGCGCCTCCGGCGTGACCAGCACCACTTCGTCCTTGCCGTCGAACTCCTGCACGAACACGTCCACGCGCGCCCCGGGAGGCACCTCCACGTGCTTGCCGACGACGTCCGGCTGGATGGGGAGTTCGCGGCCACCCCGGTCGACGAGGACGGCGAGTCCCACGCGCGCCGGGCGTCCGAAATCGGCGAGCTCGTCGAGCGCCGCACGGATGGTGCGACCGGTGAAGAGCACGTCGTCGACGATGACGACGTGCATCCCCTCGATGCCGACGGGGAGGTGCGTCTTGCCGACCACGGGGCGCGGCCCCACGGTCTGCAGGTCGTCACGGTAGAGCGTGATGTCGAGCGCACCGATGGGCACGTCGGCTCCCTCACGGGCCTTCATCACGGCGGCGATCCGGCCGGCGATCTGCACGCCGCGCCGCTGGATGCCGACGAGCACGAGCCGTTCCGTGCCGTCGTTGCGCTCGATGATCTCATCGGCCATGCGCGACACGGTGCGTTCCACCGCGCGGGCGCTCAGGACGACAGTCGAATGTGCGTTGGTCATGTCGAAGAGGAAATATGCCGGTCGTGAGCACGGAAATGAAGTCGCCCGTTGCGTCCACCCCGCCGCGCTGGCGACCTTTGGGGATGAACGGCACCGCGCCGCACCTGAGTCTGGTCGTCCCCTGCTATAACGGCGAGGACCGCCTGCCCGCCGCCCTGGCGCAGCTGGAGGAATTCCTCGCCCAGCGGCCGTACACGTCGGAATTGATCCTCGTGGACGACTGCAGCGCCGAGCCGGCCGCGCGGTTGCTGCGGGAGTGGGCCGCCGCACGAGCGAACGTGACGGTGCTCCGCAACGAGCGGAACAGCGGCAAGGGGGTGAGCGTGGGGCGCGGCCTGCTCGCCGCGCGCGGCGCATACCGCGTGTTCACCGACGCCGACCTCGCGTATCCGCCGTCGGAGGTGAACAAGATCCTGCACGACCTCGAGGCCGGGGCCGACGTGGCCATCGCCTGCCGCGTACTCCCGGAGTCGCGGTATCTGATGAGCCCGAGCTTCTTCCACTATCTGTACACGCGGCACGTGATGAGCCGTGTGTTCAATGCGCTCGCGCGCTTCGTCCTGCTGCGCGACGTGCTCGACACGCAGGCGGGGCTCAAGGGGTTCACGGCCAGGGCCGCGGAAACGGTGTTCCCGCGGCTGACCATCCCGCGCTTCGGGTTCGACGTGGAAGCGATCTTCGTGGCCCAGAAGCACGGCTACACCGTGAAGCAGACCGCGGTGTTCTTCCGGTACGACGAGGAGCCGACCACGGTGCGTTTCACGCAGTCGGCGATCACGATGGCCGGCGAACTGCTGCAGGTGCGGCTGAACGACTTCCGGGGGAAGTACGACTGACGTCGCCGGTGGCGCGCGGCGGCTGATCGTCAACGCCGACGACTTCGCGTTCACGCCCGCCGTCACGCAGGGGATCCTCGAGGCGCACGCCGCCGGCTCCGTGACGGCGACCTCGATGATGGTCGCGCAGCCCGGCTGGGAGGACGGCGTCCGCGCGGCGCGCGCGACGCCGACCCTCGATGTGGGGCTGCACTTCAACGTACTCGTGGGTGCGCCGCTCGCCGCGGCACCGTCGCTCACCGATCCGCGCACCGGACGGTTCCTCGCGCTGACGACGCTCGTACGGCGCGCCCTGCTCGGCGCGGTGGACGCCGCGGACGTGGAAGCCGAGTGCGAAGCCCAGCTCGCGGCGCTCCGCGCGGCAGGCATCACGCCGACGCATATCGATTCGCACCGTCATACGCACGCGCTGCCCCGTGTGCGCGGCGCGGTGGCGCGCGTGGCGGCGCGGCACGGACTCGTGCTGCGCCGCCCGCTCGAGTCGCCGGGGTGGTTCGCCTTTGACGCCGCCGCACAGTTGCACCGCGCGGTGATCCGCGCGTCGTGGATCGCCACCGCGGCCGGATGCGCCGCGACGCGCGGCACCGATCATTTCGTCGGCATCGCGCTCCAGGGGGGCACACGGTTCGACGCGCGGCTCGACGTGGTGCTGCGTCAGCTCGCGCCCGGTACCACCGAACTGATGGTGCATCCGGGGCGCGTGGACGACGCGCTGCGCCGCCTGGACGGATACACCTGGCAGCGAGAGCGCGAACTCGCCGCGCTCACCGAGCGACCGCTAGGCCGTCGCCTCGAGGGGACGGGCGTCGCGCTGATCGGTTTCGGCGCGCGCTGAGGCGCCGCCGTCGTTGATGAGACCGAACAGTTCGGCCTGCATCACGCACCAGAGCGGGATGAGCGGCACCGTCTTGAGCATGTACTTCACGTAATACGCCGTGTAGAGCGCGCGCGGCATGAGGTCGGTGGACGCGAGGTTCACCACGATGAGCGCGAACACGAAGAGCGCCGTGCGCCATCCCGCGCGGGGCGAGATCACCACCCACAGTGCCGCGCCGATCATCGCGATGGAGAACGACGGCGACTCCGCCTGGTGGTTGAAGAGCACGCAGAAGACGAGGATGGAGGCGAGGAACCGCGTGCGGAAGAGCCATTCCCCGTAGTGGCGCCAGCGCACGGCGAGCGGCAGCAGCAGGATCGCCATGCCCGCCAGTTGGATGGGCCAGTGGGGCCAGTCGACGCCCCACCACACACGGAACTGGCCCATGATACCGGCGTACAGATCCGCACCGCCCGTGCCGTACCGCGTGAGCGGCACGGCGTCGTGCGACTCGATGGCGCGCCACGACTGGTACTGCCCGAGCAGCGACGCCGGCGAGGTCGCGAGCAGCGGCAGGAGCGCTCCGGCCACGAACACGCCGGCCGTCACGAACCCGAACCGCACCTTCCGCGGATGGAAGATCGCACCGGCGAGCGCCGCCACGGGGAAGAGCTTCACGAACGCGCCGATGGCGATCGCCGTGGCGGCGGCGACCTGCTCGCGCCGCTCGTAGGCGCTCCACGCGAGCAGCATCATCCCGGCGCACAGCGCGTTGGTCTGCCCGCGCTGCAGATCGCCGACCACGGAGATCCACGCCAGACCGAGGGCCACGGCCGCCTGTCGCGGCGGGAGCAGGCGCGTGAACCCCGCCCACACGGCGCACGCGCAGGCGATGGCGAAGAGCGAGTACCCCACGACGGCGGCCGGCAGCGCGAACGGCGTGAACAGCACCGCGAAGGTGGGGCTGTACTTGAAGAAGTCGGCGTGTTCCGCCGGGTACGCCGCGTAGAGGTCCT
>CAIRBD010000113.1 GCA_903876745.1 uncultured Gemmatimonadota bacterium | reverse complement strand
CTCGCGGCGGCCGAGCGGCTGCAGCCGCAGCTCGCGCCACTGCACGGATTGCGTGCGCAGCTGAAGCTGTACCTCCTCCCGGAGTGGCCGTCCGCGGCGGACGACCTCGCGATCGCGCTGCGACTCGATCCTGACGACGCGCAGGCGAACGCCTACCTGGCATTCCTCTCCGGCTGCCTCGGCGACGCGGAGACGTGCAAGGTGGCGGCGCGCCGCGCGGTGGCAGCCGACCCGCATTCCCTGTTCGTGCGCGTCGTGGCGGTCATGGGGATGCGATCGAGCCACGATCCCGAGGCCGGCGCCGTCGCGGCCCTGCGCGGGCACGACGCCGCGCTCGCGATCGATCCCAATGCCGTTGTCCACCTCTGGATGTCGGCCGTGCGGCTCGGAGACCTCGGGCGCATGGACGAAGCGATCGCGCGTGCGACACGGGCGGTCGAGATGGCGCAGCGCGGGCCGCTGCTGCTCGGCGTGCTCGGACGCCTGCTCGCGCTGGCGGGGCGACGGGACGAGGCGCTTGCGCTCCGCGCCGAGATCGTCGAGCGGGCGAAGACCACGTACGTGGGGCCGTCGGCGAGGCTGCTCATCGACCTCGTGACCGCCGACGAGGACACCATCGCCGAGTCGCTGCACGAGAACATCGAGGTGGGCGCCGGCCCCGTGGCCCTCGCCACGACAGGCATGGACCGAGAACTCCTCCCGCTGCTGTCACATCCGCGCCTCGGGCCGCTGGCGCGTCAGCTGTCGCTCTACGCCGCCCGTCCTGACCTGCAACCTCCACTGAGTACGTGATGTCACTTATCCGGATGAAGCACATCGTGATGCTCGCCGTCGGGTGCCCCGTGTTCCTCGGCGCCCAGGCCGCGCCGCCCGCGCGCGACACGATCATCACCGCGCCGAGCAAGGCGCCGCGCACGCCCCTGCCGAGCGAAGCGGCGAGCGCCAAGGTGAAGAAGTTCAGCTTCATCGCCTACGGCGACACCCGAGGCCGCTTCGACGGCACGGCGCTGCAGGTGGAGCACGGGATGGTGATCGAGTCCATGCTCGGCACCATCAAGCAGGCGGCGGGGACGCCGGACGCCATCCGCTTCGTACTGCAGAGCGGCGACGCCGTGGTGAACGGCTCGCTCGCGACCATGCTGAACGTCAGCTACATCCCGCTCATCAACCGGCTCACGCAGGAGGGGAACGTCCCGTACTTCCTCACCGTGGGCAATCACGATGCCTCGCCGAGCGCGACGGTGCTCACGCGCCGCCCCGACGGCCTGCACAACTACTTCGCGACGAACGCACTTCTGATTCCGAAGGAGGGCGCGGCGCGGCGGCTCAAGGGCTACCCCACGTACGCCTTCGGCTACGGCAACACGTTCTTCGTCGCCTTCGACTCGAACATCCCCGACGACACCGTCCAGTTCGCGTGGGTGAAGGCGCAGCTCGAAAGACTCGATCGCAAGCGGTACGTGAACGTCGTCGTGTTCTATCATCATCCCGCGTTCTCGTCGGGGCCGCACGGCGGACCGACCCTCGAAAAGCAGGCGGCGAGCATCCGAACGCTCTGGCATCCGCTCTTCCGCAAGCATCACGTGAAGCTGCTGCTCACCGGGCACGAGCACTTCTTTGAGCACTGGGTGGAACGCTACACCGATGCGACGGGCACCCACCGCATGGATCAGCTCGTGAGCGGCGGGGGCGGTGCGCCGCTGTACAAGTACATCGGCGAGCCTGACCTCACCGCGTATCTCGCGGTCAACGCCGAGCAGAAGGTGTCGCTCGAGCACCTCGTGCGTCCCGCCGCCGACTCCGCGGGCAATCCGTACCACTACGTGGTGGTGCACGTGGACGGCGAGAAGATCTCGATGGAAGTGATCGGCGTGGACTGGGGGCGCGACTTCGCGCCGTACAAGTCGAACGCGGTCACGCTCGGCGAAGGCCGGCCGTAGTGCCCAACGAGCCGGCAACGATGCTCGGCGATCGCTACACGCTGCTTCGTGAACTGGGCGTCGGCGGGATGGCCACTGTCTGGCTCGCGCGCGACCTGAAGCACGATCGCGACGTCGCCGTCAAAATCCTGCGCCACGACCTCGCCGAGTCCATCGGCCGCGAACGGTTCCTGCGCGAGATCCAGCTCGCCGCGAAGCTCACGCATCCGCACATCCTCCCAGTGCACGATTCGGGCGAAGCGGACGGCGTGCTCTTCTACGTGATGCCGAATGTCACGGGGCAGTCGCTGCGTGACCGGATGAACGCCGAACGGCTGCCGGTGGCCGACGCCGTACGGGTCGCCCGTGAAGTCGCGGGCGCGCTCGACTATGCGCACCGCCAGGGCGTGGTGCACCGCGACATCAAACCCGAGAACATCATGCTGCTGGAGGGCCATGCGATGGTGGCCGACTTCGGCATCGGCAAGGCGTTGAGCGCCGTCGCCGGCGACACGCTCACGCAGGTGGGGATGAGTGTCGGCACGCCGGCCTACATGAGCCCCGAGCAGGCAGTCGGCGAGACGGTGGACGGCCGGAGCGACATCTACTCGCTCGGCTGTGTGTTGTACGAGATGCTCGTCGGCGAGCCGCCGTTTACGGGGCCCAACGTGCAGGCGGTCATCGCCAAACGTTTCGTGCAGACGCCCCCCGAAGTGACGGCGCTCCGTGAGGGAGTGCCGCGCTCGGTGGCGCGCGCCGTGCAGACGTCGCTCGCGCGCACGCCGGTGGACCGGTACCAGACGGCAGCCGAGCTCGTCGCGGCGCTGACCGAAAGCGAGATGCCAGCGTCGCGTGCCGCGAATGCTGCGCCCGCGCAGTCGGTGGCGGTGCTTCCGTTCGCCAATCTGAGCCAGGATCCCGAGAACGAGTTCTTCGGCGACGGCATCGCCGAGGACATCATCAATGCACTGGCGCAGATCGACGGCCTGCACGTCGCGGCGCGTACGTCGGCGTTCTCGTTCAAGGGAAAGCGCGACGACCTGCGCGCCATCGGCGAGAAGCTGAACGTCGCGACCGTGCTCGAAGGGAGCGTGCGACGGTCGGGGAGCCGGCTGCGCATCACGGCGCAGCTGATCGCCGTGGACGACGGCTACCACCTGTGGTCGGAGCGGTTCGACCGAGACCTCGTGGATGTGTTCGCCGTGCAGGACGAGATTGCGAGCGCGATCGCGAGCAAACTGCAACTCGCGTTCCACAAGCCGGCGAACGACGGCGACGCATTGACGCCGGCACAGGCGGAGGTCTACGAGCTGTATCTCAAGGGGCGCGTCGCGCTCACGCGGCGCGGGCTGATGCTTCAGGTGGCGATCGAGTGCTTTGAGCGCGCCGTCGCGCTCGACCCCGATCACGCGAAGTCGCTCGCCGCACTCGGCGAGGCGCTAAGGCTCGCCGTGGGACACGGGCTGCTGCCAGCCCGCGACGGTATGAGCAGATCCAAGGCGGCCCTGCACCGGGCACTGCAACTCGACCCGATGCTCGGCGAAGCGCTCGGATCCATGGGTTCCATTGCGTTCGTGACCGAGCGCGATCCTGGCGTCGCGATCGCGCTCTGGGAGCGGGCGCTCGCCGCCAACCCGATGCTGTCCGAGGTTCGCAGCAGCTATGCCAACTTCGGCCTTTTCATCGGACGCGGCGATGAGGCACGCGCGATCGCCGAAATGCGACGGGCGGTCCGAGACGATCCGTTGAACGCCACGTGCAACGGATCGGCGGCGAGGCTGCTCGCCTACGCCGGCCACTCCGACGAAGCGCGGTCGTTCGCACTCCGTGCGCTGGAGCTCGACCCACAGTCGTACCTCGCGCATCTCAACGCGGGGACGGCGATGTGCGTGATCGGCGACATGGAGGCCGGCCAACGGCTCGCCGATCGCGCGCTGCAGCTCTCGGGACGTGACGAGTACGCCCTCGCGCTCTCGGCGCGCGCCGCCGCCGGTGTGGGCGATCACGAACGGGCCCTGTCGTTCTACCACGAGCTGCGGGCGCGCGCCGGGAACAGTACCGTGTCGGCGTGGGCCCGTATGTCCGCGGCAATTGCCGCCGGCGAGTTCGACGACGCGATGACCTATGCGCTGCAGTCGGTGGAAGCGAACGAGTACTTCAGCCGGTCCATCCTCCGCACGACCAGTAACGACCCGTTGCGGTCGCACCCGAGGTTCGAGGAGCTGCGGCGCAGTCTGGCCGCGAGCATATCCCCACGGTAGGTTAGACCGGCACAACTATACAATAGGCGCTCACCCACCGACACCCGCCTCGCACTTGGACTTCGTTTCAGCACTCTCTGCCGCCCTCGCGGACCGTTATGCCATCGACCGCGAAATCGGCCGCGGCGGCATGGCCACGGTCTACCTCGCGCGGGACCTCAAGCACGACCGCAACGTCGCGCTCAAGGTGCTGAACCCGGAACTCGGCGCCGTACTCGGCGTCGAACTTTCCTGGCGGAGATCAAGGTCACGGCGAACCTGCAGCACCCCAACCTGCTCCCGCTGTTCGACAGCGGCGAGGCGGCGGGACTGCTGTTCTACGTCATGCCGTATGTCGAGGGCGAGTCGCTGCGGGCGCGCATCGATCGCGAGAAGCAGCTGCCGGTGGACGAGGCTGTGCGCATCGCCATCGCCATCGGGAGCGCGCTCGAATACGCGCACGCAGCTGGCGTGATCCACCGCGACCTGAAGCCAGAGAACATCCTGATGCAGGCCGGGCAGCCCGTGATCGCGGACTTCGGCATCGCGCTCGCGGTGAGCAACGCCGGCGGCGCGCGCGTCACGCAGACCGGTTTGAGTCTCGGCACGCCGCAGTACATGAGCCCGGAGCAGGCGAGCGGCG
>CAIRBD010000112.1 GCA_903876745.1 uncultured Gemmatimonadota bacterium | reverse complement strand
GGCGCCGGTGACGGTGGCCACGGCTGATCCGCAGTCGAACGTGAGCGCGACGGTCCCGACGGCGACGGCGCAGGCGCTCGCGGCGGCGGCTGGCGGTTCGGTCACGGTCAAGATGACGGATGTGGCCCCGACGAACTACGCCTCGTTGCCGCCCGCTGTCAGCGCCCAGGCCAAGCCCAATGACGCGGTGTTGACGATCGGCGTGACCAACGCGAGCGGTGGTCCGATCACGCCGACGGTGGCGACGCCGATCGATGCGACGGTCCAGTGGACCGAGACGGACGCGCAGGCGAAGATGGTCTACACGGGATCGACGGCCGTTCTCCTGACCTCCTCCGCGGGATCGTCGATCCTGTACGGGATGTCGAACGTCACGACGGAGACGGTTCAGGTCGTTCAGTTGAAGACCAAGGAGGCCGTCCGCTCGTACGGTGCCCGGGTCACCTGTGCTGCGCTCCAAATCTGCTTTGGAATGGGCATCGTCAATCACTACTCAACCCCGTCGCCCTGATCGGACGGTGTTTGCATCGCTGGACCGACTGCCGACGCCGCGCGAGAAATCGCGCGGCGTCTTTTTTTGCGCCTGGCTGTGTATACTAGGCGGCGTGTTCGCCTCGTTCCAGGCGCCCGGGAACCGCCGGGTCCGATCCCCCGACTGTGATCGCGCCGCTCGTCGGCTCAGCGCGAGCTGATCACCGCGCCGACCCACAGCCGTGACGCGTCCTTCAGCCGCTCGACGTGGGTGACCACGGTCACCGGCTGCAGCCGGTCACGCGTCCGGTACACCCGAGCAATCTCGTGGTCCGTGTCGAGGAGCCGCGCCACGTCGGAGCGCGTGACGTGCACCGGCGAGAATACGGTGGTCTGCAGCGACTGCGTGTAGAGGTCCGGCGCCCTCGGGCGAACGAGGCTGGGTGCCAGTTCGCGGGCCGGCGTAAGGGGGAATGACACGCGCACGCCGGCCTGCGACTTGAAGTCGGTGGACATCAGAAAGACCTCCATCTTCGTGTCGCCGAACTGCCGCGCCATCTCCGCCGTGGCGCCCACGTCGCCGTTCAGGAATCGACCCGCCGTCAGCGAGGTGGTCACATCCCACTCCGGAAGTCGCATGCGGGCCGTTCCGAGCGCGATCGAGTAGTCTGGCTTCGCGATCGTTTTGCCGTACACGGCGAGCGTCGTGCCGACGCTGAACCGACCGTCGCCGAGCGAGACGTCCGTCTCGTTGGCGACGCCCACCTTGTCGGGGGCGAAGCGGCCGGCGCTGAACTGCGTGATGGCGCTCGAGAGCGGCCAGCCGTCGCCGACTGGGATCTGCAATGCCTGATGCAGGAGCAGACGATCCGATTTCGGATTGTCGACGATGCCCGTCACGAACAGCTCCGATTCCTGCACCGGGAAGCCGCGCCGAGCGTTCAGTACGAGCCCGTGTCCCAACTGCACGTCGGCCTCGAGGATGGCCGTGATGCGCGACTGGAACGCGCAGCACTCATTGAGCTGCTGCGTTTCCACGAGTGGGCGCAGGAACAGATCGGTCCTCCAGCGGCTGGAATTCTTGGAAGCCGCTGCGGTACGCTCAGCGCCGGTCTCGCGTGCCGGCTCGGAGAACACGAGCTGCGCGGCGAACGCCTCGTTCGAAAGCCGGTTGTTCACGAACGCCGAGAACGCGGCGATGCCGCTCTCGATGGTCATCACCGGCAGGTCCACGCGGCGGATCGTGATCCGCATGCGTTGCGCCGTCGCCGGCGCGCGCGAGGCCACCACACCCATCACGACGCCGAGCGCGTCGAGTTCGTCGCGGTTGAAGCGGCGGTTCTCGTACTGGACTTCGAGTACCGGTCCTGCCTCGCCGCCCTCGAGCGCTACGCTCACGTTTTCGAATCCCTGGGCGACGAGCCGCTGTTCCACGTCGAGCGTGGCGGCCGAGTGCGTGGCGCGCCGACTCGCGTCAACAGGAGCGCTCACCGCGGGCGCCACGGTGACGGCACTTGCCATCGTCGCGGTGGGCGCCGGCCGCTTGAGCGCTTCCTCGGTGCCACCGATCATCGAGCGGATGCCGACGCCGTATGTGGCGCCGCCGTCCTGCCGCCAGACCACATCGATCCGCGGCTGGAGGTGCATGCGGTCGGCCAACTCCGGGAACGGAAAGAGTCGGACACCGCCGCTGGCCACTTTGCCGTCGTACTCGGCAAGCGCCGACGCCCACGAGCCCAGGCCGACGTTGACGCCCCCGAACGGCCCGTCGAGTACTGCCCCGTGGCCGAAGCCGATGCTCACGGTGGTCGCGCTGAACAACGTCTTGCTCGCGACCAGAAACTTGGTGGTGAAATGCGGTGCCGCCCCGCCTACATCGTGCGCGCCGACGGCGAGCGCCGGTGCCCAGCCGTGCTCGTCGAGCAGGTGGAGCTGGAACCCCACCGACTCGTCGCGCATCGCCGTCCCGAGGATGTTGTCTCCCGATCCAGTCGTCCCGCGCGCGGTGAGCGTCAGCCACGGAAACAGCCCGATCGTGAGGCTGAGGTTGCGCTGGTTCGGCACGTAGCCCAGGAAGCTCTGGTGCGTGGCGTCGAACGTCACGTCGAACGTCCCCGCCGGCGTCGCACCGGCGCTCGGCACCTGCACGATCCCCGGGAGTCCGAACATCCCGACGGGATTGCGCCGCAGGAACGTGGAATCGGCACTCTGCGCGGCCAGCGAACCGGCGAGGGCGGCAGCGAGGGCAGCGGCAACAGCCGTGCGGGCGACAAAGGCGGAAGGCCGCATTCGAATCACGATTCGGGGGGCGGGAACGGAATGCTGAATGCGCCCCTGCGCTCGCTGGGGATCGCCTGCCGGAAGCTTATGACTGCGCGGGCGACTGTGCCAGCGCACACGAATACGAACGTCGATTCCGTCCATATGTGCTTGATTTAGACGGTAACGGCGCCTATTATTAGGCATGAACCGGCTCCTGCCGCCTTTGCCGCCTATTCGCCGGCTCCTCCCGCCACCGACCCGGAGCGCCTTCCTGTTCGGTCCGCGCGGAACCGGGAAGTCGACGTATGCCCGCCAGCTGTTTCCGGACGCGCTCTCCATCGATCTCCGGGCCGGGCCCGTGGCGCGCGCGCTGATTGCCGCGCCCGAGCGGTTGCACGATGCCATCGACGGCATCGCACGCGACCGATGGGTCGTGATCGACGAGGTGCAGCGCGTGCCGGCGTTGCTCGACGTAGTACACCAACGCCTCGACCGCGAGCCGGAACGGCGATTCCTCCTCACCGGCTCGAGCGCGCGATCCCTGCACCGAGCGGGTGTGAACTTGCTCGGCGGACGCGCGGGCCGCCGCATCATGCCGCCGTTCCTTGCCGCTGAACTCGGCAGCGCGTTCGATTTGCACTCGGCGCTGCGGGTGGGGTTGCTGCCGGTGGTGTGCACCGCGGACGACCCGGCGGCAGCGATCGCGGACTATGCATCCATCGCCGTGCTCGACGAAGTGCGCGCCGAGGCGACCGTACGGCAGATCGCGGGCTTCGCACGGGCACTCGAGCAGTTGGCCCTCTCGCACGGCAGCGTGCTCAGCGCCACCGCCATCGCGCAGCACGCGGACGTGAAGAAGAGCACGGTGATCGACTGGATCGACCTGCTCGAGTCGATGTTCCTCGTCGTTCGACTCCCGGTCTTCACGGCGAGGCCGTCACGCCGTGCGCTCGCCGCGCAACCGAAGTTCTACTTTGCCGATGCGGGCATCGCGATGGCGTTCCGTCCGACTGACGCGGCGCGCGCCATGCCCGATGCGGTCGGCGCCGCGCGTGAGGGGCTCGTGCATCAGCACCTCGCGGCGTGGTGCAATGCGACGCCCGGCGCCCGGCTCTGGACCTGGCGAACTGCGGGCGGTCTCGAGGTGGACTTCATCGTTGAAACGCCCGATGGCTTGATCGCCGTCGAGGTGAAGAGCAGTGCAAAGGTGCGCCCCGCCGATCGGCGCGCACTGCTCGCGTTTCACGATGAGTTTCCAGAGGCGCAGTTGCTCGTGCTCTCGGCTACGGCACTGCCCGCGCGACACGGTCCCGTCAGGGAAGAGTCGCTGGATGCGTTCCTGAAGCGCGTGGTGCCGGGGCAGCCGCTATGACGGCTTCCGCTACTCCGGCTTGAGCCCCACCCGCGCCTTCGCCACCGCCGCAGCCACCCGCCCCTGCGCCGCCAGGATCGCCGCCTTCGTCTCGGCGCTCGACCCGCCCACCTCGATGTCCT
>CAIRBD010000111.1 GCA_903876745.1 uncultured Gemmatimonadota bacterium | reverse complement strand
GACGACGTGCAGGCCTTCGCGCTCGAGGAGGTCCCCGAGCGCATCGCACGCCGACTCGGCGTCATCCCGCTGCGCAGCGACGGCAAGGTGCTGCATCTCGCTGTCTCCGATCCCAGCTCGATGGAGATCGAGCAGCAGGTGGGCTTCGTGACGCGCCAGCGCCTGTGCTTCGAGATCGCGCCGCCGGCTGAGATCCGCGGCGCCATCGACTGGCACTACGCCGAGGGGAAGGCGCCGGCGCCGCACTGAGGCGCCGCCGGCGACGGCATTACTTCGAGCCGTCCCCCGCGAACAGCACCGCGCCGCGCGCCACCAGGGCCGACGTGAGCGCGAGCAGTCCGGCGAAGCACAGGGTGAGCGCGTACACGCCAACGGGCCGGATGGTGAGCACGCCGCCCAGCACGTCGGCGAGGTGGCCCAGCGGCCCGCGCGTGGCGTCCCAGAGGAGCAGAGCCCCCCAGGCCAGCATCGCGGCGAGGCCCGTGCTGAGCGCGCCGCTCCGCTGCCGCGCCGTGATGGCGCCGAACACCGCGCCCGCGAGCGGCACGCCCCACCAGCCGAGCGCGATCGTCACCGCGGCGAAGGCCGCGAGCACCATGAGGAATCGGAGGAGTCGCATGATCAGCGCGCCGGCGTGAGAGTGAGGACGGAACGCAGCTGCGCGCCCTTGAGTTCGTCGGCGCGGTGCGGGAAACGCAGCGAGTCGAGCTGGCCGTTGGCCCACTTCGCGAGCCGGTCGTCGTAGCGCGAACTGGCGGGGTTCCCCGACTGGCCGCCCGGATAGATCCCCATCGCCTGCACCTCGGGGCCGAGGTCCACGACCATGCGCCAACTCGCGCCGCTCGTGCCGTCGCCCGTCGAGGGACTGAGCGTGGCCGGCGCCGACGGTACCGCCAGATCGAGGCGCGAGAGCGCGGGGATGCGCAACAGATGCCAGATGTTCGAGTGGCGTACGTTCGACCACTTCCACGCGATGCCCGCGGAGCCGTACTGTTTGAGCAGCGACCCGTACGCGGCAACGAGACTCTGCCGCAGGATCATGTCGCGGTCCTCCACGACGTCCTTCGTGGCACGCACGTCCCACCACGCGCTCTTTGGATCCTGCAGCAGCTCGGCCAGCACCATCGTGTTGGGCGTCGCGAGCCGGCGCGGGCGCGCGTTCGCGGCGTCGCCGCTCACCTGCAGCTCGTCCCACGTGCGGCGCGAGAGCTCGGTCATCGCGGCGTCGTAGAGCGCGGCGCGCTCGTTGTCCTTGGTGAAGGCGCCGTCCCATTCGCGCAGCATCCGCGCGGCGCGCGCGAGCGCCGTGTCGGCCGGCACAGCGGGGTCGTCGGCCGCGTGCAGGAACGCCGGCAGGAAGTACGCCACCTGCTCGCTGCGCGGATCCGTCTGGAAGCGGCGCATCGCGTCGGGTGTGACCGCGGAGTCGGCGCGCAGCAGCGCGTTGATGCGCATCGCACGCCACGGCGTGGGCCAGTCCCATCCGAAGTACACGGGATCGACCTTCG
>CAIRBD010000110.1 GCA_903876745.1 uncultured Gemmatimonadota bacterium | reverse complement strand
TCGCGCGGCCCGCGGGCCTTCGACTTGGAGGTCGCGTCGCCGCCGCACGCCGCGGCGATCGCCAGCGCGGCGAGTGCCGCCATCCCGCTCCGTCCCACGATCTCCCGCCCGGTCTTCCGAATGCTCACGGCAACGAACCTCACGAAGGAATACTCGAGCGGCGAAAGCAACCTCGCCGTACTCCAGCACGTCAACTTCTCCATCCCGCAGGGCGAGTTCGTCTCCATCATCGGACCCTCCGGGAGCGGCAAGACGACGCTGCTCGGACTGCTCGCCGGGCTGGACACCCCCAGCGCCGGCGCCGTCACGCTCGACGGCGTGGATCTGACGACGCTCACCGAAGACCAGCGCGCACGACTCCGCGGCGAGAAGGTTGGGTTCATCTTCCAGTCGTTTCAATTGATCCCCACGCTCACGGCGCTGGAGAACGTCCAGGTGCCGCTCGAACTGCGGGGCGACGCGCACGCCGGCCGGCGCGCTCTGGAGCTGCTCGAACGCGTGGGACTCGGCGACCGCACGGGGCACTTCCCCGCCCAGCTGTCGGGCGGCGAACAGCAGCGCGTCGCCATCGCGCGCGCTTTCGTGAACGCGCCGCGCATCCTCTTTGCGGACGAACCCACCGGCAACCTCGACGGTGCCACGGGCGAGCGGATCGTCCAGCTGTTGGAGTCGCTCAACAAGGCGTCCGGCTCCACCGTCGTGCTCGTCACGCACGACGCGACGCTGGCGGAGCGGGCGAGCCGCGTGATCCGGCTGAAGGACGGGCTGGTGGTGGAGGACCGCGCGACCGCCGTGGCCGCGGCGAGCGTGGCGGCCCCGGTGGACGCCGCGGGAGCCTCCGCGTGAGCTCGTTCGGCACCATCCTGCGTCTCGCCTGGCGCGAGAGCCGCACGGCGCGGCGTCGCCTGCTGCTCTACATGTCGTCCATCTCGCTCGGCGTGGCGGCGCTCGTCGCCATCGACTCGTTCGCGAGCAACGTGCAGACGTCCATCCGCGAGCAGTCGCGCAGCATCCTCGGCGGCGACGTGCAGTTCTCGTCCAACGCCAAGTTCCCCGACGCGCTCGACAAGGCCGTCGACTCCCTCGCCGCCTCGGGCCTCCCGGTGGCGCGCGTGGTGACGTTCGGCTCGATGGCGCTCGCGCCGCGCAGCGGCGGCACGCGGCTCGTGCAGATCAAGGGCGTGACCGCCAACTGGCCGCTCTACGGCGACGTGCTGACCGAGCCCGCCGGCGTGTGGCCGCAGATGGAGCGCGGGTCGTTCGCCGTCGTCGATCCCGGCCTGCTCATCTCGCTCGACGCGAAAGTCGGCGACACGCTCAGCGTGGGCTACGCGAAGTTCGTCATCCTGGGCACCGTCCAGAGCGTGCCGGGAGATCCCGGCGTGGCGGCGGCCATCGGGCCGCGCGTGTACATCCCGGCGCGGTACCTCGCCGAGACGCAGCTGCTCGGCTTCGGCAGCCGCGCGAGCTACGACGCGCTGGTGAAGCTCCCCGAGAAGACCGTGAGCGCGAAGTGGGTGGCGCCGCTGCGGCCGCGCTTCCAGAAGGAGAACGTACGCGTCGTCACGGTCACGCAGCGCGAGCAGAGTCTCACCCAGGACATCGGGCGGCTCGCCGACTTCCTCGGCATCGTGGGGCTCATCGCACTGCTGCTCGGCGGCATCGGCGTGGCGAGCGGTGTGAACGCGTTCGTGACGCGCAAGATCGATACGGTGGCCGTCCTGCGGTGCCTCGGCGCGACGAGCGCGCAGGTGCTCGCGATCTACGTGATCCAGGCCGCCGCGATGGGATTCATCGGCGCCGCCATCGGCACGGCGCTCGGCGTGGCCATCCAGTTCGTGCTGCCGCTGGCGATCAAGGACTTCCTGCCGGTGGACGTGCACGTGACGCTCGACGCGCCCGCGATCGCGCTCGGGCTGGGGATCGGCGTGTGGGTGGCGCTCGTGTTCGCGCTACGACCGCTGCTCGTGCTGCGGCGCGTGTCGCCGCTGCAGGCGCTGCGGCGCGACGCCGAGGCGCTGGAGAAGCAGCGACTGCGCGACATCCCGTCGCATCTCGTGAATCTCGCGCTCCTCGGCAGCGTGCTGCTGCTGGCCATCCAGCGCGCGGGGTCGTTCGCGCGCGGCGTGATGTTCGCTGGGGGGATCGGCGCGAGCATGCTCGTGCTCTGGCTGAGTGCGTCGGCGCTCTCGTGGCTCGCGCGGCGCGTCGTGACCCCGCGGTTCCCGTACGTGGTGCGGCAGGGCGTGGCCAACCTGTACCGCCCGGCGAACCAGACGCGCTCGGTGGTGCTGGCGCTCGGCTTCGGCGCCTTTCTCGTGAGCACCCTGTACATCGTGCAGGCGAACCTGCTGCGGCAGTTCGACGTCACGGCCGAGCGCTCGAAGGGGAATCTCATCCTGTTCGACATCCAGGAGGACCAGCGCGCCGGGGTCGACTCCATCCTGAGAGCCACGGGGCAGACGGCGCTCGGCTACGCCCCCATCATCACGATGAAGATCGGCGCAGTGAACGGAAAGAACCCCGCCCTGTGGGCCGCCTCGCACGGATTGCCCAACAACCACTGGTCGCTGCGGCGCGAGTTCCGCTCCACGTACCGCGACACGATGGTCGCCACCGAGAAGCTCGTCAGCGGCCAGTGGTTCGGGCACGCCACGCCGGGCGACACGCTCCCTGAACTCTCGCTCGAGCAGGACATCGCCGGTCAACTCAAGGTGCAGCTCGGCGACGTCATCACGTGGGACGTGCAGGGCGTGCCGGTGAGCGCGCGGCTCACGAGCACGCGCGAGGTGAACTGGGGGCGGTTCGAACCGAACTTCTTCGCGGTGTTCTCCCCGAGGGCGCTCGAGAAGGCGCCCAAGCAGTACGCGACGGTCGCCGCCGTGAGCGCCGACACGACCATCGCGCGCATCCAGCGGCTCACCGTCACGCGCTATCCCAACGTGTCGAGCCTCGACCTCTCGCTCGTGCGGCGCACCGTGGCGCAGATCGTGGGCAAGGTGGCGATGGCGGTGCGGTTCCTCACGCTGTTCAGCATCGCGATGGGGATCCCCGTGCTGTTCAGCGCGGTGGCGGCCACGCGGCGCGACCGGTTGCGCGAGGGCGTGCTGCTCAAGGTGCTCGGCGCGACGCAGGCGCAGATCGGCCGCATCCTGCTCGCGGAGTATCTGCTGCTCGGCGCACTCGGCGCGCTGGCGGGGATGGTGCTCTCGTTCGGCGGCGCGTGGGCGCTCATCCACTTCGTGTTCGAGGGCACGTTCGCGCCGGCCGTCTTGCCGGCCGCGCTCATCGCGCTCACGATGATGGCGCTCGCCGTGGGGATCGGGTTCGTGACGGGGCGCGACGTGTTCCGCGAGACGCCGATGGCGGCGCTGCGCGAGGCGTAGCGTTCGCTACGGCAGGCGCACGATGGCGAGGCGCACGACCGGCGGTGGATCGCCACCGTTCTGCGCCTTGAGTTCGATGAGCTGCCGGCCCGCCGGCGCACCGGAGAGTTCGTAGAGCCCGAACGACCCGCCCACGAGGCTCAGCGTGGAGAGGAAGTTGCCGAACGCGGCCTGGTGCACCGTCCACGGATTGGCCACAGGATAGAACTGATTGCCCGTGTTCGGGTTCACGCACGGCCCGAGATCGGAACACATCCCGAGCCACAGGTCGGGGAGGTTGTACGAGGGGAACTTGAGGCGCGGGTTCTCGGGGACGAAACCCGGACGATTGTCGAGGTACATCGCGAGCGACCATTCGCCCATCGACTCTTCCCACGGCCGCCCCGTGCGCGCCTCGAAGTTCGGCACGCCGACGCTGGTGCTCGTGGTCCAGTCCTTCAGGAACTGGCTCTCCGACGCGGCAAAGTGATCGGCCGCCCATCGTTCCAGGGACCACGCCGTGGCGTAGAAGGTCTGCTCACCCGAGAAGGCGCGCCCCAGCGGCGAGACGAAGTCGGTCTGGCCCGCGAATGCGTACAGGCCGTCGAAATGCCGCAGCATCAGCAGCGGACGGTCCATGCACGGCCCCGGCGTGGTGAAATGCACGTCACACGCGAGCGTCGCCGCATACGACACGTCGGCCTTGGGCTGCGTCTTATAGAAGCCGGAG
>CAIRBD010000109.1 GCA_903876745.1 uncultured Gemmatimonadota bacterium | reverse complement strand
CGCTCGAGACCGACGTCATCGGCCACGACGTGATGGCGGCCGCCGACGAGCTCGTCGATGCGCGCCGGCTGGGCGTGCTGCTCTCACTGCTGGACCGTGTCGAACGCTCCGACGTGGCGGCCCCGGCGGTCCGCGCGCACCTCCTGTCGGCGGAAATGCTGCGGCACATCCTGTTGAACGAGCCCGTGGAACTGGACGCCGCCCACCGGCTGCTCGAGCTGTGCGACGTCGCGCACGCGGAATCGATGCTCGACGCCCTCTCACTCTCGGAGTCGCCCACCACGCGGCAACTCGTGCTGCAGCGGCTGCGTGAACTGGGCGACGTGATCCGCGAACAGGTGGTCGCGCGGCTGGGCGATGCCGACTGGTACGTGCTCCGCAACCTGCTCGCCCTCCTCGGCGCGATGCGCACGCTGCCCGCGCGCCTCTCCATCGACGCCTATTTCCGGCACGACGAGCCGACCGTGCGCGTCGAAGCGCTGCGGCTGCTCGTCCGCATGCCCGACCGACGGGAGACTGCCGTGCACGACGCGCTGCTCGATCACGACCCGCGCGTGCTGCGCGCCGCACTCGATGCCGCGGCGTCGCACGGGTTGCCCCGGCGGTCGGGCGCACGGCTGCTGCAGGTTGTCGAGAAGGCGGACCGCGACAACGACCTGCGCGTGCGCGGCATCGCGCTCCTCCCGCAGGCGCCGACGAACCTCGCGCGCGACTGGCTGTTCAAGCTGGTGCTGCGGCGCCGCGGCTTCTTCCGTCGCTGGGCGCTGCAGGATCCGTCGTCGGAGCAGCTCGCGGCGTTGCGCGCGCTCGCCGCCGGCTGGCGGGCCGACCCGGCCGTCGCCCGCGCGCTCGCGCTCGCTGTTGCGTCGCGCGACCCGCAGGTGCGCGAGGCCGTGAACGCGTTGGCGGCCCGATGATCGCACCGGCGACCTTCATGGTCTCTCTCGCCCAGTGCCTCTCGACGATGGCGCTGTATGCGCGCGGTCACCCGGCGCGTGAGCGTGTGGTGGACGCGGCGTTCGCGCGCCTGCTCGACCTGCTCTACGACGTGCAGTACGCCGAGTTCTCCGTCCTCGGCCACGGTATCGTGTATCAGGGGCGCGTGCTCGAGGACCTCCGGTCGTGGGACTGGGGGCCGCGCCTCGCGGCCGCGGGGATCGAACGCATCGAGATCGACGCCGACGTCACGCGTGAAGCGTGGGAGACGGCGCTCGAGGAGATGTTCAAGGTCTTGAACGGCCATGGGTCGTCGAGCGGCGAGACGCGGCAGATGGCGGCGACGCCGGTCCGCTTCGGGTCGCTGCGCGTCATGGGCGGCGACAAGGAGGCCGGCGGCACCGGGGGCGCCGGAGTCGCCGGCGCGGCCGGCAAGGAGAACGACGGCGTGGGTGATGGCGCGGCCGCGGCCGCGGCGGCGGCCGAGCCCGAGATGGAGCCGATGCTCACCGTCTCGCTCGACGACGAGGTCGCCGCCGTCAACTGGATCCACGAGGACGCGCTCACGTCCGACCACCTCCCGATGGCCGAAGTGGAGGCCGTGGTCGGGTCGCTCGCCATTGCCATGAAGAGCCAGCAGAAGATGCTGTTGCCGCTGCTGATGCTGAAGGAGTTCGACGAGTACACCACCACGCACGCCTGCAACGTGTCGGTGCTCGCGATGGGGCTCGCCGAGGCGCTCGGTTGTACGCGCGCCGACATCCGCGCCTTCGGCGTGGCCGGGCTGCTGCACGACATCGGCAAGGTGAAGGTCCCCAAGGAGATCCTCACGAAGCCCGGCCGGCTCACCGACGAGGAGCGCGCCGTGATGGCGACGCATCCCGAACAGGGGGCGCGCATCCTCCTCGAACGAGAGAAGGGACTGCAGATGGCGGCTGTGGTGGCGTACGAGCACCACGTGTGCATCGACGGCAAGGGCTATCCGCAGTTCCAGTTCGGGCGCGGGTGCCACTATGCGAGCCGCGTCGTGCACGTGTGCGACATCTACGACGCGCTCTCGACGAACCGGCCGTACCGCAAACCGTGGACGTCGGAGCAGGCGCTGCAGTATCTCGAGGAGCGCGCCGGGAGCGAGGTGGAGCCGGCCATCAACCACGCCTTCGCGGCGATGGTGCGCGCGTCGCGGGTGGGGAAGATCCCGATGCCCGGCTAGTAGCCGCGCTCCCGGTCCACCGCCCACTTCGGCAGCCGAGCGGCCTCGAGTTCGGCGGCGCACTCGAGGAATCCGTTCCCCGCGCCTTCCACCGTGGTCACACCGGAGATGTGCGGCGAGATCATCACGCGCGCGTCGTCCCACAGCGGTGAAGTGGCGGGGAGCGGCTCGGTGGTGAACACGTCGAGGGCTGCGCCGCTGAGCCGTCCGTGGTCGAGCGCCTCGGTGAGGGCGTCTTCGTCGAGCGTCGAGCCGCGTCCGGCGTTGAGCAGCACCGCGCCGTCGCAGCGCGCGAGCACCGATCGGGAGAAGATGCCGCGCGCCTGCGCCGTGTCGGGGACGACGAGCACGATCCACTGGGCGCCTGCCACGACGTCGGCGAGCTCCGTCACGGGATACACCGTCCGGAACTCTGTCACCGGCGCTCCGCTGCGGGAGACGCCGTCCACGGTCACGCCGAGTGCCGTGAGCGCCCGTGCCACGGCGCGCCCGACGTCGCCGGTGCCCACGACGAGCGCCTTCGTTCCGGACACCGCGATGCGCTCGCGCGGTGCCCACCGGTGCTCCCGCTGCGCCTCGGCGAGCGCGAGCAGCTGCTGCTGGAACGCGAACACCCGCGCCACCACCCACTCCGCGATCGGCGGGCCGAACGACTCTGGTGTGCGCGTCAGGAGGATCGACCGGTCGAGCTCTTCGGGCGAGAGCCAGGAATCGACACCGGCGCCCGTGCAGTGCACCCAGCGCACGTTGCCCATCGTCGCCCCCGCCGGCGGGCGACGGAAGCCGACGTAGGTGTCGGCCCAGGCAAGGTCGTCGCCCGTGACGGCGGTGAGCTCGGCGCTCCGGATCTCGAGGCCGGGCCGGTGCTCGCGCAGGTACGACGCGATCGCGGCGTGCGAGCCGGCGCCGATGACGACACGCCGTGGAGTGAAGGGGAGCGGGAACGCCGACATACGATGGAATCTATCGGGATCTCCGGCTCCTGGGACCGACGTGCCCGAGCGCCCCGCCGCGACGACTCACGTTCCTCAAAACGCGCCCGTACATTTCCACCGAGGTGCGCCACCACCACACCGCCCACATCCCGAGCCATGATGCGTCCGTTCGCTCTCCTCCTCGGCCTTTTCGCCCTCGTCGCGCCGCGTATGTCGGGCGCCTTTCAGACCGGCGATCTCGCCCGCCAGCAGGCGACCGCCGCCCGCGTGACGATCGTCCGCGACACCTACGGCGTCCCCCACGTGTACGGCAAGACTGACGCCGACGCGATCTTCGGCATGCTCTACGCCGAGGCCGAGGACGACTTCAACCGCGTCGAGATGAACTTCATCAACGCGAGCGGACGGCTCGCCGAGGTGGAGGGAGAGAAGGAACTCTGGCGCGACCTGCGGATGAAGTTGTTCATCGACCCCGCGGAGATGAAGAAGCAGTACGCCGCGAGCCCCGCGTGGCTCAAGGCCCTGATGGACGGGTGGGCCGACGGACTCAACTACTACCTGCATACGCATCCCAACGTGAAGCCGCGCCTCATCACGCGGTTCGAACCGTGGATGGCGCTCACCTTCAGCGAAGGGAGCATCGGCGGCGACATCGAGACGGT
>CAIRBD010000108.1 GCA_903876745.1 uncultured Gemmatimonadota bacterium | reverse complement strand
CGCAGGCCGCCATCGCCGCGCCGACCGCCGCCGCCGGCGTCACCCGCGATCCAGTCGCCCCGCGCGCACGTCCGCGGTGCCCAGCTTGCGCGCGAACACGTCGATCGCCTTCTGCGGGTCCTTGCCCTGCGGCACGAGCAGGTCGAGCAGCAGCAGCTCCCGCTCGGGGAGCGTGTGCAGCGACACGTGCCCGAGGTCGAGGAAGAGCACGGCCGCGATCCCGCCGCGCGGGAGACTGCGCACGAGCGGCGGCTCCGCCGTCGAGAACCCCGCCGCGCCGGCGGCGCTCAGCAGCAGCCCCGAGAGCGACGAGGCGTCACGCAACACGGCGGCCGTCACACCGCGAAAGTCCGCGGTGCGATGCACCAGCGGCGGCGGTCCGTGGGCTTCGATCATCGGCGTGCGTGCGGCGGCGCAGCCCTCAGAACATGCTCATCGCGAGGAACGACCGCAGTGAATCGTTCGTGGAGCGCAGCCGCGTGGACAGCAGGCGCACGCACGACCAGAGCACCTTGTACGCCAGCTCGCGGTTGAAGTCGAGCAGCAGCTCGAAATCGGACCGCGCGATGGTGAGGCACTTCGTGCCGCCGTTCGAGATCGCGTCCGTGGAACGCTCGCTCCGGTCGAACACCGCCATCTCGCCGAACAGCGCGCCCGGCTTGAGCACCGCGAGTGCCTCCTCGCCGCTCCCCGGGATGTTGCGGCTGATCCGCACGTCCCCTTCGACGATGAGGTACAGGCGGTTGCCGTGTTCCCCTTCACGGAACACGTATTCTCCGCTCACGAACTCCTGCATGCGGCACACCTCGGCCACGCGGGCGAGTTCGCCCTCGTCGAGGTCCTTGAAGATCGCGACCTGCCGGATGAGATCGATGACGTCGGTCATGGCGGTGTCCCGCGGAGAAGAGGGCCTTTGGCGAAGCTAGACCGCGCGTCCGGCGCGGGCAAGCATTCGTGACGTCCCCTACCTTTCGCTCTATGGCCCGCGACTCGCTCGCGACGTTGCCGAACGTCCTCTCGCTCTCCCGGCTGGGCTTCGCCGCCGCGTTCGTGCTGCTGAAAGGCCACGACGAGCGTCTGCTGCTCATCGCCGCCGCCGGCGCCACCGATTTCCTCGACGGATACATCGCGCGCCACCGCGGTTCGGCCACGAAGTGGGGCGCGCTCATCGATCCCGTCGCCGACCGGTTCTTCGTCTTCGCCGCCGTCTGCGCGCTGCTCTTCGACGACGTCCTCACCGACTGGCAGTATGCCGCATTCATCCTGCGGGATTTCTTCACGGCCGTCGGCTTCCTCACGGCGCGCGTCGTCCCCGCGCTGCGGCGCGTGACGTTCGTGGCGCGCCTGAGCGGCAAGGTCGTCACCGTGCTGCAGCTCGCCACGCTGGCGCTCGTCTTCCTCGCGCCGAGCGCCGTCACGCCGATGCTCGTCGTCGTCGCCGCCGTGTCGGCCTATTCGGTGGTGGACTACACCTATGCGCTGTACGTGGCGGGCTATCGTGCGTAGAGCGCGGTTCGCGGTGATGGCGTGTGCGGCCGTCGCCGCACTGGCGGCGGGCGCGCCGCGGCGGCTCCGCGCCCAGGAGCGGCCGCCGACGCCACCCGTGCAACCCGAGTTTCGCGCCGATCTGCTCGTGCGCGATCGCCCCGCCGTGGATGTGGGCGGGGGACTCATCGTGCGCGCCGGGTACTACGCGCGCATCGCGTTCCTCGCCGGCGCCGGCGCCGAATGGCGCGACCAGCGCGCCGGAGGCAGCGCGCACGTGGATGTCGTCAGCCGGTTCCTGCTCGATCCGTTCCGGGAGGTGCGCTGGGGATTGTACGGCGGAGGCGGCGCGAGTCTGCGCTGGTCGCCGGGGGCGCGCGCGCAACCGTACCTGTTGCTCGTCGCGGGCGTCGAAGGGCCGGAGCGCGGTGGATGGCGGCCGGCGTTCGAAGCGGGGCTCGGTGGCGGCGTGCGCGTCGCGATGGTGCTGCGCCGCGCCCGTCCGGGTGCCCGATAGCGAAGCGGGGCGTCCGGCTCGCCGGACACCCCGCTTCGGATCATCGCGTCAGGCTGAGATCGCCTGGTTCGTCTTCGCCGGCTGGGCGAACCGCTCGCCCAGCGTGCGGAGTTCCGACAGATCGACCGCGCTGAGCTCGAAGTAGCGCTCAGCCATATAGGCCATCGTCTCGTCGAACCATTCTTTCTGGTGGTCGGGGTGCGACCCGACGACTTCGCAACGCATGATGTGCTGGAACAGCTCGTCTCGGGCCTGGTCCTTCGCCGACGTTTCGGCGCCAGGGCGGCGAGCACGGGTCTTCTTTTGGCTCATTGATGACGGTTTGAGGGTGGCGCAGTCCTGAAAAATAACCTTGTTCGGTCCTGATTCCTATGGGGTCGCTACTCCCGCCCCGGTTCGGTCAAGCCAGTCGGTCAGCAGTTCGGCCATCGCGACCGGTGCATCCTCCGGGACCAGCCGTCCGGCACCAGGAACGCGGCGGAACTCGCCGGCTCCGAGTCGCGAGGCCAGCGCAGCCGACACCGACGGTCCGATCCAGCCGTCCGCGTCACCGCGCACCACGAGCGTTGGGGCACCGATGGTCGCCCATTCTACGTGGTCGAGTGCTCTGCCGTTGATGGCGCGGGCCAACTCGAGCAGGTGATGCACCCCCTCGCGTCCGACGAACGGCGCCACATATCGCGCGACGAGCGCCTCGGGCATGCGGGCCGGGTCGGCCACACTCCGCTCGAGCAGCGGACCGAGCAGCAGTCGCGCGCCCATCATCCCGCGCGACGCCTCGAGCAGGTGCCGGGCCTGCAGGCGGCGCAGTTCGTCGAGGTCGGCGCCCCGCGCGTCCGCCGGATCGCCGGGGTTCACCAGCACCAGCGACCGCACGCGCGCCGGGCGTCGCGCGGCGAGGGCCAGCGCGACGGCCGCTCCCATGTCCACGGCCACGATGTCGGCGCGCGCCACGCGCAGGACGGTGAGCGCCTGGTCGAGACAGGCCGCCTGCGCGCCGATGCCATAGTCGGCGTCCACGTCGCGGTCACTCTCGCCGTGTCCGAACAGATCCACCGCGAACGCCGTCACGCGACCCAACGGCAACGCCGGCGCCACATGGCGCCAGAGGAACCCTGAGGTGCCGAACCCGTGTAGAAGGATGACGGCGCGCTCGCCGAAGCCGAAGCGTTCGACGTGAAGGGCACCGGGGCCCGCTGGGATGCGTAGGAAGTCGGTCACCGGGGTCGCGTGCAACCTGCCATCGTGCGACCGGCCGCGCTAGCTTGCACGGATTCGGGGACCGCAGGATCCGACCAGCGACAACGAGGAACACGTGGCGAAGAAGTCCGTCAAAAAGACCCAGAACAAGTCCTTCATCGGCATCCTCGTCGCGATCGGCCTCGTCGGCGTCGCCGCGATCGGCTACCTGACGACGCGGTCGAACGATGTGCAGGTGATGCGCATCGATACGAGCGTCCCCATCGGCAAGGCGGAGAGCTACCTCATCGGCCGCGAGGACGCGCCGGTGCAGGTGGTGGAGTTCGCCGACTTCGAGTGCCCCGCCTGCGGCAGCTGGGCGAGTCTCACCGAGCCCGACGTGCGCAGCCGGCTCATCCAGACGGGCACGATGTCGCTCCGGTTCTACGACTTCCCGCTCCCCATGCACAAGAACACGTGGGCGGCCTCCAATGCCGTCGCGTGCGCGGCCGAACAGGGAAAGTTCGTCGAGATGCATGACCAGCTGTTCCAGGCGCAGAACGAGTGGAACGGCGAGGCGACCTCCAAGCCCAAGGGCAAGTTCATGGAGTACGCCAAGTCGTTCGCGCTCGATATGGCCAAGTTCGAGGATTGCTTCGACTCGCAGCGGATGATCCCCCGCATCAAGGGGAACCGCGCCGAGGCGGAGCGCCGCATGATCGCGCAGACGCCGACGTTCATCATCGGCGACAAGCAGTACCCGGGCGACGTCCCCTTCGACCAGTTCAAGAAGGCCGTTGAAGACGAACTCGCGAAGAAGACCGCGGCGGCACCCAAGGACGCCAAGAAGTGAGCAAGCGACAGGCGCTCTCCGCGCTCGCGCTGGCGGGCGTCTTCCTCGCGCTCTACCTCACGCTGTTCAAGCTGGGGTACGTGGGGCACCTCGTGTGCGGCACCGGCGACTGCGAGAAGGTGCAGACGAGCCGCTGGTCCACGCTGTTCGGGTACCCCATCGCCGCGTGGGGGCTGGGGTACTACCTCTCGGTGTTCCTCGTGGCGACGGCCGGCACGACGGAGCGGTGGGAAGCCGAGCGCTGGCCGAGTCTCGTGCTCGCCGCGCTCACGACGTGGGGCGTGCTCTTCTCGGGCTTCCTCACGTACCTCGAGATCGCCGAGATCCACGCGATCTGCCGCTACTGCGTGGTGAGCGCGGTTCTTACCGTCGTGCTTTGGATCGTCTCGATGCTGGAGTGGCGAGAATCGAGGGCGGAGTCTTGAACTGCTACTGACGTTCACGGTTGACGGTGAACCGTTAACGGTCAACCGTCAACGTCAGTAGTCGTTCCTCACGCCTGCTTCTTGCCGCGGTTCGACGCGTCCGCCAGCCGCAGCTTCGGCCGCATCGCATCCGGCGCCGGCTCCACCCCCCGTCGCGCCGGCAGCAGCTCCTGCCCCAGCACCACGAGCACGCGCGTCACCACGGCGCTCGCCAACGGCTCCTGCACCGACATCACACGGATGTACGAGTCGATCGCGCGGTCGAAACTCATCTCGTCGGCGAGCGTATCGACGAACGTCAGCGCGTTCTCGACGTGCGTGCGCACGATCGCTTCCTCGGCCCGCGCGTGCGCCAGTCGCACCCGCCGGTCGGCGGCCGCAGGGAGCTTGCGCGGGAACAGAGATTCGGGCAAGAGACGCTCTAGCATGGCAATAGAAAAGACGGGTGAAGGGCAGAGACCGTAACAGCTACTGACGTTGACGGTTGACCGTTAACGGTCAACCGTCAACGTCAGGAGTCGTTCCTCACTCCTTGTCCTCATACTGCTCTTTCAACGAAGCCACCACCCCCGGGTCGGCGAGCGTCGTCGTGTCGCCGAGTGCCCGCCCCTCCGCGATGTCCCGAAGCAGCCGTCGCATGATCTTTCCCGACCGCGTCTTGGGCAGGTCGGCGCTGAAGATGATGTCGTCGGGCCGGGCCAGGGCGCCGATCTTCTGCGCCACGAAGTCACGCAGGTCGTCGCGCAGCTCCATCGACTTGTGGAACCCCTCGCGCAGCGTCACGAACGCGGCGATTGCCTGTCCCTTCACTTCGTGCGCCTTCCCGACCACGGCCGCTTCGGCCACCGACGGATGTTCGACGAGCGCGCTCTCCACTTCCATCGTGCCGATGCGATGGCCGGCCACGTTCAACACGTCGTCCACGCGCCCCAGGATCCAGTAATAGCCGTCGTCGTCGCGCTTGGCGCCGTCGCCGGGGAAGTAGAGGTCGGGACGCCCCTCCCACTTCGAGAAATACGTCTCCACATAGCGTGCGTCGTCGCCCCAGATGGTGCGCAGCATCGACGGCCACGGACGCGTCAGCGCGAGCAGCCCGCCGCCGCGCACGATCTCCTTCGCCGCCGAGTCGTACAGTGCCGCCGAAAATCCAGGGAGCGGCATCGTCGCGCTGCCCGGCTTCGTGTGCGTCACGCCGGGGACGGGGGAGATCACGATCGCACCCGTCTCCGTCTGCCACCACGTGTCCACGATCGGGCAGCGCTCTCCGCCGATGTGGTGGTGATACCACATCCACGCCTCGGGATTGATCGGCTCACCCACCGTGCCGAGCAGTCGCAGGCGTGACAAGTCGTGCTTCGCCGGCCAGTGGTCACCCCATTTCATGAAGGCGCGGATCGCGGTCGGCGCCGTGTACAGCACCGTCACGCCGTGCTTCTCGCAGATCTCCCAGAAACGGTCGCGCTCCGGCCAGTCGGGCGCGCCCTCGTACATCACGCAGGTCGCGCCGTTCGAGAGCGGGCCGTACACCAGATACGAATGCCCCGTGATCCACCCCACGTCGGCGGTGCACCAGAACACGTCGTCGTCCTTGAGGTCGAACACGAGCTTCGTCGTCGCCGTCACGCCGGTGAGATAGCCCGCCGTCGTGTGCACGATCCCCTTCGGCTTTCCCGTGGTGCCGGAGGTGTACAGGATGAACAGCACGTCCTCGGCGTCCATGGGCTCCGGCGGGCAGTCGGCCGAGGCGTGCTGCATGAGACGGTGGTACCAGTGGTCGCGCCCTTCCTGCATCTCGGCGAACGACTCGTCGCCCATCCCGCCGGGACGGCGCAGCACCACGATCACGTGCTTCACGCTCGGCGCGTCCTCGAGGGCCTTGTCGCAGTTGCGCTTGAGCGGTACCACCTGACCGCGCCGGTAGCCCGCGTCGGCGGTGATCACGACATTGGCCTGCGCGTCGTTCATGCGGTCGCGCAGCGACTCCGGTGAGAACCCGCCGAACACCACGCTGTGGATCGCGCCGATGCGTGCGCACGCGAGCATCGCGATCGCGGCCTCCGGCACGAGCGGCAGGTAGATGCCCACGCGGTCGCCGCGTTCCACCCCGAGCGACTTGAGCACGTTCGCGAACTTCTGCACTTCGCGGTACAGGTCCCAGTACGTCAGCGTGCGCCGGTCGCCCGGCTCTCCTTCCCATATGATGGCCGCCTTGTTGCGCGCCGGTCCGCGCACGTGCCGGTCGAGGCAGTTCGCGCTCACGTTGAGCGTGCCCCCGGTGAACCACTTGGCCCACGGCGGATCCCACTCGAGGACCGTCGTAAAGGGCGAGATCCACTCGAGCTGCGCCGCCAGCGCGGCCCAGTACGCCTCGGGGTCGGCTGCCGCACGGTCTGCGACCTCGGACGTGTTCACGTGCGCCGCGCGCTGGAACGCGTCGCCGGGGGCGAAGGTGCGGTTCTCGGTCAGCAGAACGTCGATGTCTTCGCTCATCGGGCTGGTGGCTCCGTTCGGATATGGAAGTGCGTGTTCTACGTTAGCACGCGCTCCGAACGTTGGCACGGTGCCGACGGCGCGATCGCGCGCGTTGTGACGGTTCGTGCACGCGGCGAAACGGGCAGAAAACGAACAGTGTCGCGCAACCTGCATCATGCCACGCGCGGAACGGCATCCCGGAAGAGCATCACGATGTGATGGTGCCGTAAGTCATTCCAAAATAACGGGTTACAGCAACACTCGCCGTGGCACGCTTCTCGCACGGCTAGTTGGCCAGAAAGACCATCGATTCACCCGACAAGAGCACACCCGTCGCGAGGCGGGGCCGCAAAGCCAGGAATCTCGGCGTCCCGCCGAGATCGTCCGGCCGCCGAACGTGAGACGAGCGACATCGTCCGGCAGCCAGCCTCCTCGCCCAGCGCATGCTCGAGTTCCGAGGAGCACACGATGTCGCAGCAGCAGACGGCTCTCCCGCTCGAAGCACCGGCCCATCTGATCGCGTCCACGCGCATGGAGTTCCGGCGCGCGGCGCTCGATCACCTCGAGCACGCGACGATGGCGCGCGAGCCGCGCGTGTTCGTGGAACTCGGGCGCACCGCCGACATCGACGCGAGCGGACTCGGCGTGCTCGTGCTGCTGCAGAAGCGGGCGCGGGAGCAGATGATCGCCGTGCGCCTCGTGCACCCCCCCGCCGCCGTGCGGCAGATGCTCGAACTCACCAAGCTCGACTATCTCTTCGAACTGGAGGACTGACCCATGGCTCGCCTCTGGACAGACGAACAGGAAGCGACGTACCGCGCGACCCCCCGAGAGGGTGGCCGCTGGAGCGGCGGCATCTACCTGTCGGCGAACGAAGAGCCGCCGAAGGCCACCGTCCGAAAGACCCTGTTCCAGGAAGTGCTGCGCGCCGTGCGTGAGATCAGCCACGAGTAGGCCGCGATGACCGGCGTGCGCACCGCGGACCGCCGCATGGGCGTTCCGCGTTCGCGTCGGCACGGCTACGATTCGGCATGATCCATTACTGGCATGAACTGAGCACGGGGGAGAATCCTCCCGAGGTCGTCACCGCCGTCATCGAGATCCCCGGCGGCAGCCGCAACAAGTACGAGCTCGACAAAGAGAGCGGCCTCTTCAAGCTCGACCGCGTGCTCTACTCCGCGGTGCACTATCCGAGCGACTACGGCCTCATCCCGCGCACGCTGCACGAGGATGGCGATCCCCTCGATGTGCTCGTCAAGATCAACGAGCCGACGTTCACGGGGTGCCTCATCGACGTCCGCCCCATCGGCGTACTGAAGATGCTCGACAAGGGCGAACCCGATGACAAGATCCTCGCCGTGCCGGCGCACGATCCGCACAGCGCCGAGATCTTCGACATCGCCGACGTCGCGCAACACTTCCTCAAGGAAGTGGAACACTTCTTCCAGATCTACAAGGACCTCGAGGGGAAGCGCGTCGAGATCGTGGGCTGGGAGAAGAGCGAGTCGGCGCTGCGGGTGATCTCGGAGAGCATCGCCCGCTACGACGCCAGGTACGGCGCGCAGCGCTGACCGCGCGCGCGGCGGCCGGGCTTTCCCGCCGGGCGTCGCTCCCGGCCCCTCAGCGGCCGCCCGAACTCAGCATGCGGCGGCGCCATGAGGCGAGCGCGCTCTCTCCGGGGAGCCGCGTCTTCACCTGCACGCTTCCCATCACCGCCGAGCCCTTGATCCGCACGCGCGGTGCGCGCGGGTCGCCGGCGCTGGCGTGCTGGTCGTCGAAACTGCCCATGATCGCGCTGCCGTCGCATTCGACGTTCACGCCGGGCGGCAGGAGGAACTTCACCTCGCCCATGAAGACCTCCACGTCGAACTCGGTCACGCCCGGCGCCAGGCGCGCCTCCCGCAGGTCGATGAGCGCCGCTCCCATGATCGTACGGATGGTCGTGCGCCGCGCCGGTGTCCAGACGCCGCGCTTCTTGAGCTCCGAGAGCAGCACGAGATGGCGCCGTTCCCCCTCGAGGGCTTCGCTCGCGCGTGCCGACAGATACAGCGGCGCGGGCGGTGCAGACGTCGCGGGCAGCTCGGGGAGCGTCGCGAGCAGCGACTGCAGTTCCGTCAGCGAGACCGCCTGATACGCGCGGTCGAACCGCACTTCGAGTTCCTGCGTCGAGAGATTGTCGGCCGCAAAGTGCGCGCAGAGCGCCTGGATCACGCGCTCGCGGTCGAGTTCGAGGCCGCTCATTCGCGGGACTCCGCGGGAGAGACCGCGGTGCGATAGCGCCCGCGGTGGTAGATGAGGGGCGGGCCGTCGCTCGCTGTGGCGCTCACGACCTCGGCCACGATGATCGCGTG
>CAIRBD010000107.1 GCA_903876745.1 uncultured Gemmatimonadota bacterium | reverse complement strand
TCCTTCATCGCCTTCGCGGCAAAGAGGCCGTCGGCGGGATTTCCGATGGCGATGCTCTTGGCGATGGTGTTCGGGATCTCCGGGACGAGCGTGTCGCCGCCGCTTTCCACGAGGCGCACGATGGGTGCGCACCCACTGGCCTGCGCGCCGTACAATCGCGGCGACGGACCGTGCACCAACTCCGCGGCCTGAAACTCGCCGAACGCCTTCTTCAGTTTCGTGAGCAGCGAGCCGCCGGCCATCGGCGCGACCACCGCCGTGGGCAAACGCCATCCGAGCTGTTCGGCGATCTCGAAGCCCATCGTCTTGGAGCCTTCGCCGTAGTAGCCGCGCAGGTTCACGTTCACGATGCCCCAGCCGAAGCGGTCGGCAAGCTGCGCGCAGAGACGATTCACGTCGTCGTAGTGCCCCTTCACGCGCACGAGGTTCGGACCATAGACCGCGGTGGCGAGGATCTTCTCGCGCTCGAGGTTCTCGGGAATGAAGATCCACGCCTTGAGCCCCGCGCGCGCCGCGTGCGCGGCGACGGCGTTGGCGAGGTTGCCCGTGCTCGCGCAGCCGATGGTATCCAGGCCGAGTGCGTGCGCGGCGTTGATGGCCGTCGTGACGACGCGGTCCTTGAACGAGAGCGTGGGCTGCGAGACGGCGTCGTTCTTGATCCACAGGCGCGCCACACCGAGCTTGGCGGCGAGGCGCGGCGCGTCGATGAGCGGCGTGAAGCCGGTGTCGCGCGAATGCACGGGCTCACCGATGAACGGCAACCACTCCTTGTAGCGCCAGAGGTTCGGGGCGCGCTGCGCGATCTCGGCACGGTCAGGAAGCGCGCGGTTCTTCGGATACAGCGGCTCGAGCGGGCCGAGGCAGTGCTCGCAGATGGCGATGGCGGCGGCCTCGAACTCGGCGCGGCAGAGGCGGCAGCGCTGGGGGAGAATTTCGAGCGTGGGACGGGTTGCTGTCGCAGACATGCAGTGTCTCGAAGAAAGCGTTTACAGTCGTTGACGGTAGACGGTTAACCGTTAACGGTTCACCGTTAACCCGCCTTAGTACTTTGCCACGGTCGGATCCACATCCGCGCTCCCGCGCAGGATGCCGCCGGCGAGATTGTGGACTTTGGTGAACCCGGCGGCTTGCAGCTGTCGCACGGCCTTCGCGCTGCGCACGCCGCCCTTGCACTGGATCACATACTCGCGTGCCGGGTCGAGCGACGCGATGTGCGCGGGGAACGTCGCGAGCGGCACGAGGGTCGCGCCGTCGATGCGGGCGATCTCCCATTCGAACGGTTCGCGGACGTCGATGAGCGTGACGTCACCGGCGCGCAGACGCTCGGCGAGTTCGCGCGGGGTGATCTCGGGGAGTTCAGCGATCTTCGGTGCGTCGGGGGCGGGCTTGAGGCCGCAGAACTGCTCGTAATCGATGAGCTGCGTGATCTCGCGCGTTCCGCACGAGGGGCACTTGGGGTTCTTGCGGAGTTTCACCGTGCGGAACGTGGCGCCGAGCGCGTCGATGAGGAGCAGGCGGCCGATGAGCGGTTCGCCGATGCCGCAGATGAGCTTGATCGCCTCGGTGGCCTGGATGGTGCCGACGAGTCCCGGCAGCACGCCGAGCACGCCGCCCTCGGCGCAGCTCGGGACGAGCCCCGGCGGCGGCGGTTCGGGATAGAGGCAGCGGTAGCAGGGTCCGTCGTCGGTGGAGAACACCGACGCCTGCCCCTCGAAACGGAAGATGCTCCCGTACACGTTCGGGATGCCGAGCAGCACGCAGGCGTCGTTGACGAGATAACGCGTGGCGAAGTTGTCGGTGCCGTCGATGACGAGGTCGTAGCCGCGCAGGATCTCGAGCGCGTTGGCGCTCGTGAGCGCCGTCTCGTATGTGGTGAGCTCGACGTGCGGATTGACGTCGTGGATGCGGTCACGCGCGGAGTCGAGCTTGGGGCGGCCGATGTCCTTGGTGCCGTGCAGCACCTGACGCTGGAGGTTGGTGACGTCGACGACGTCGAAGTCGACGAGCCCGAGGTGCCCCACGCCGGCGGCCGCGAGATAGAGCGCGAGCGGCGAGCCGAGTCCGCCGGCGCCGATGAGGAGGACGCGCGCGGCCTTGAGGCGGCGCTGTCCTTCGACGCCGACGTCGGGGAGGATGAGATGGCGCGAGTAGCGGTGGATCTCGTCGTTGGAGAGCGACGGGAGTTCGCGGCTGCCGAGGATGGAGCGGGTCATCGGTTCAGCCCCCCGCGATGGCCGGGACGACGGTGAGTTCGTCGCCGTCGCGGACGGTGGCGGTGAATCCGCCGAGGAAGCGGATGTCCTCGTCGTTCAGGTAAATAGTAACATAAGGATACAAATTCCCCTGGTCATCGCGGAGACGCGCACCGAGCGAGGGGAAGCGGACGGCGATGTCGGCGACGACCTCGCCGACGGTCTCGCCGTGGGCGGGGAGTTCTTTGCCGTCGGCGAGCTTGGCGAGGACGGCGGGGAGGAAGAGCGTGGCGGGCATGGGGCGGACTCGGGAAGAGAAGTGGTCAGGTGGTTCGATGCGAACGGCCGCTCGAGGGAGCGGCCGGAGAGTTCGATCAGGGGGTGGGACTTGCCGTCATCCCGTGCCGCCGTCACGCTCCGGCCCGCTGCGCATGCACATGCGCCACATGCGTTTACGGCTCCACATGGTGGCGGGTGACGGAGCGCGGTTCGGAGTGCGGCGGCGCGAGGTGATCATGGGAACCAAGGATGACGGACAACAAAAAGC
>CAIRBD010000106.1 GCA_903876745.1 uncultured Gemmatimonadota bacterium | reverse complement strand
CGGCGGTGCCGGTCTGACCCGCACCGCACACCACGTAATGCCCGCGCAGGGCGTCGATCTGTTTCTGCATCCGGCTTCTCCGGAAACCCCGCGTGAGATCACCTTCGACGATGAACGCGGTGATCGTGGACAGGGTGTAGACGGCGGCGGTCGCGCCGAAGATGATGTACCCCGTGGTGAACAGCTCGGCGGCGTGCGTCGTCGTCGGGATCACCTCACGGAGTCCCGTCGTCGTGAGGATGATCACGGCCATGTACGTCGCGTCGAGCCAGTCGTGATCGGGACCGCCGAGGATCCGATAGCCGATCACGCCCGCCGCGAACGCGAACAGGAGCAGCAGCGCCGCGTTTCGCACGCGGCGCGTGAGCGCCTGGAACTCCGCGTCGTCGCGCATCGTCACCGGGGTTTCGGCCGCTCCGAGTTCTTGAAGAGGTACACGGCCTTCTCCACGCGTGCCCCCTTCTCGTCGCAGACGGCGAAATCGCCCCCCTCGTACGCGCACCCGCCGGCGTAGCGGCCGTCCTTGCTCAGCGCGTAGAAGCTGAGATCGAAGTACGGACGCCCCTTGTCGTCGAGTAGTCGCTTCTCGCTCATCGCGATGACGCGTTCCATCACCTTGATGAGCGCCGTCTGGGGATCCATCCCCTGCCGCATGAACTCCACGGCGAGGAACCCGCCGCACACCATGATGTTCGATTCACCGCGCCCCGTGCTGCCGGCGGCGCCGACCGCGTTGTCGCAGTACTGCCCCGCCCCGATGAGCGGCGAGTCGCCGATGCGCCCGGGCACCTTCCACGAGATGCCGCTCGTCGTCGTCACCGAGCTGATGTCGCCGTTCGCGTTCACGGCATCCATGTTGATCGTGCCGTGCGTCCAGTTCAGCTCGGCGTCGTCGGGACTGAGCGGCTTCGCGCCCGCACCCGGCGCGCCGGCGCGCGGGTGCGCGGTGTTCCACTCGGCGTACGCCTTGCGCTTCTCCTCATTCGTCCAGCCGTCCTTGCGGCCGGCGGCCTTCCACCGGAGCCAGTCCTGCCGCGACTTCTCGGTGAGCAGGTTCTGCTCCTTGAACCCCACCGCGAGCGCGAAGCGTTTGGCGTCCTGCCCCACGAGCATGATGTGTTCGGTGTACTCCATCACGGCCTTCGCGACGTTCGACGGCGTGGCGATCCCCTCGATGCCGGCCACCGAACCCGCGCGCTTCGTGGGGCCGTGCATGCAGCTCGCGTCGAGCTGCACCACCCCGTCGGCGTTGGGGAGGCCGCCGAGCCCGACCGACTGATCTTCGGGGTCGAGCTCCTGCGTATTCACACCGGCGATGATCGCGTCGAGCGTGTCGGTGCCACCGACGATCTTGTCGTAGGCGATCTTGATGCCGGCCGGGCGGTCGGTGTGCAAGCCGTTCGTGGAGCTGATCACCACCGTCTTGCCGCGGAAGTTCCCGGGCACGGCGCGCCGCGCGACCTCACGATCGGTCTCCCATTCTTCCGCACTGATCTGGCGGGGGAGGAACCCGAGGGCGGCCAGAGCGGCCGTTTTCTCGAGGAAGTCGCGGCGGGTGGGACGCATGCGCTGGTCTCCAGGAAGGAAGCGAAGAGGGACGCCTTCCCTATTGTATCACGCGGGCCGCGCACGGACGAGAGAGCGGGTAACCGCCGACGCTCGTGGCGGACGGCGGCGGCGGGTAGCTTGAGCGCATCGCCCTTCCGGAGACTGCCGCATGTTCGCCGCGCTGCTCGCCCTGTCCATCGCATCTGCGGCCGCCGCGCCGCTCGCTCCACTCGCGCCGCCCACCGCCGCGGCACCGGTCGCCGCGACCTCCGATTCGACGCTCTACAACACGGTACTCATCCAGGCCGCGCCGGGGCGCCTGCTCGAGATGATCGAGTATCTGCAGAGCACGATGCCGGCCTACGACGCGGCGCACGAACCGCGGCCCGTGATGATGCGGCACACGCAGGGCGATCACTGGGACATCATGCTGCTCGTGCCGATGGGCGCCTCGCTCGGCGAGTACTTCTCCGCCGCGCGCACGGTGGTGCGCGAACGTGCGGGACTCGGGCGCGCCTACGACGAGCGGCTGCGCGACCTGGCGCAGTGGCGCGAGGAGACCGTCGTCAGCGGCGCCCCGCTCGCCGACCTGCAGGCGAGGACGGCCGCGAACGGGTACGTACACATCGAGATGTTCGTGTCACGCGGAGGGCAGCAGGCCGCGCTGCATCACGAGCGTGAGATGGAGAACGCCATGCTCGCCGCCACCGGACAGCCGACGAACCTGATCTTCAGCCGCGTGTTCGGCGGCCCGTGGGATTCGTACACGATCGGCTTCTACCGCGACCTCAAGCACTATGCCGAGGGCTCGCACGGCACGCCGGCGGACGACGAGGCCGCCGCGAAGAAAGCCGGCTTCGCGAGTCGCGCCGCCATGGCGCAGACGCTCCGCGAACTCATCAACAACCACCACGACACGCTCGCCGGCATCGTGAAGTAGCGGTCACGCCCTCCGCGTCGCTCGCCGGGGAGACGCCGGCCATGACGGGTGGGCTCGGAACGACGCGGCTAAAGGTCCGCGTAGCGCGTCGGCGCGCGGTCGCGCGTCCACGCGGCGAGCGCGTCATTGATCGAACGTTCGACGGCGGCGCTCTCGAGATCACCCGGGTGCAGCGCGATGCGCATCACCGGCGCGGCGCGCTGCAGGCGCCAGCGCATGCGCGCCTGCGTCACCGAGCCCCACGATCGGAACGCGCCGCGCGCGCTCCAGCGAAGTACTGGCGAGGCGATGATGCGCTGACGCGCGTGCACGTAGACAGCGCCGTCATCCTCGCTCACGGCAAGCCCGGCCCGGCGCACCGCCTCGTGCGTCGCGGCGCGGGCGAGCCACGCGGGCGGGACGAACCCGATCGGCGCGAGGCCCGCCGTGCGCAGCCGCGCGAGTCCACGGTCGATGCGCGCGCGTGCCGCGTCGTAGTCGAGCGTCAGGAACTCCCCCTCGCCGTTCGTGCGTCCGAACGCGCGCACGGCATCGCGCCATCCGCGAGGAGAGCCGACCTCGTCGTGCCGCTCGCCGTGCAGGAAGATCTCCGCGCCCTCGGCGGCCCGCGCGCGCACCCACGCGAGGAACGCCGGGTCCCCTTCGATGGGCGCCACGCCGTGCCAGTCGGGGATCACGAGCAGCCCGGGCACCACGCCGTGCCGGGCGCACATCGCCCAGAGCTTCTCCACCCGCGGCTGTAGCGCCGGTGTGACGTCGTGGATCGTGACGAGCAGCGCCATCGTCAGCGGGGCACGAGCGTGGCGTACAACGCGAAGATCCGGTCGAACACCGATTCCCACGAGTGATCGGCCTCGGCGTAGCGGCGGCCGAGTGCACCGAGCGCCGCGAGGTCGCTCGCGAAGAGGGCGACCGCCTCCTCGGCGAGCGACGCGGCGACCCCCGAGTTAAACACGCGCCCGGCGCCGCTGGCCTGCACCTGCTCGCCGATGCCGCCACGATCGGCGGCGAGCACCGGCGTGCCGCTCGACAGCGCCTCGAGTGCGGAGAGCCCGAACGTCTCCACGGAGCAGGGCGCGGCGTACACGTCGAGCGAGGCGAGCAGGTCGGCGAGCCGGTCGCGGTCGGTCTCGTACGGGAGGATGTGCACGCACGGCATGTCGCGCACACGCGACACCAGGCGCTCATGCATCGGCCCGGCCCCGATGAGCACGAGGTCCGCGCCGTTGCGCGCGTGCACCCGGGGCCACGCGTCGAGCAGCACGTCGAGTTCCTTCTCCGCCGCGAAGCGCCCCACGAATCCCGCCAGCGGTCCCGTCGTGAGTCCGAGCCGGCGGCGCACGTCGTCGCGGCGCGCGCGGCGCGCCGGATGGTAGTGCGCGAGGTCCACGCCGAGCGGGATGCGCGTCACGCGATCGACGCCGGCGCGACGCAGGTCGGCGGCGGCGAACTCGGAACAGGCGATGGTGTGCGCGAAATGCTTGTCGATGGCGCGCGCATACTTCCACGCGAGATCGCCCAGCGCCCGGCGGAACCCGCCCGAGGACTCGGGGAACGGCGCGAACACGCGCGGGAAGTTGCTGTGGTAGAACGCGACCACCGGCACGGCGAGTCCGCGCGCGGCGAAGCGGGCGATCCACGGCACGAGTCCCGGGCTCCCCACCTCGATGACGTCGGGCGCCTCGTGCACCACGATGCGACGGTTCGTGCGCGTGGCGAGCATGAAGCGATAGGGCGCCTGTGTGGGCACCCTGGGGCCGCGCAGCCGGTAGCAGCGCACGCCGTCCATTCCGCTCAAGGCATCGCGCGAACCCGGCAACACGAGCACGTCGCGGAATTCCGGATGCGCCTCCACGTACTGCGCCTTGGCGCGCAGGTAGGTGCGGATGCCGCCCGTGGTATCGCCGTAGAACTCGGTGATGTCGAGCACGCCGAGCCGCGCGTCCGGCCGGAGCGGCGGAGGAACCGTCATCTGTCCGAGGTCGAGGGGCGTCGCGCGGAGCGCGGCGTCGGACAGGAAGATGCGGTCGGAGACGGAGGCGGTGGGGTTCACGCGGGATGCCGGCACGAGCGGCGGCAACAGGAAGGTTACTCGCCGTCTCTCGGCTTTCGCTACCCTGCACCCGACCCGCGCCCTAGGTTCCACTGGGCTATGACGACACCTGCCCATTCCGATCGCATGCGGGAGATCCGGTTCTTCGACGGCCTTCCCGAGACCCTCCTGTGGCTCCTCGCGCGTGCCGCCGAACCGCGCACGCTCGCCACCGACGACCTCCTCTTCACCGAAGGACAGCCGCGCGCCTTCTTCGCGGTGATCCTCTCGGGCAACATCGCCATCGAGCACGGCCCCGACGGCCGGCGTCTCGCCGCCCTTGGCGCCGGCGAGGTGGTCGGCGAAGGTGTGCTGCTCGAGGCCACCACGCATCACACCACCGGCCGCGCGCTGCAGGGCACGGAACTGCTCGTGTTCCCGCGCACGACCTTCGAGCCGCTGTTCAAGGACAAGCCGCAGCTCCACGCGGCGCTTGTCGCGCGGGCCGCACAGGCGGTGGCCGCGCGACTCGCGCGCACCGACGCCTCCCTCACCGGCCGCGGCCGCGCCCTCGGCTTCGACACCACCGTCACGCGGCGTGAGCACGACCTGCTCGGCGAGCGCGATGTGCCCGACGCCGCGCTCTACGGCGTGCAGACGCTGCGCGCGATCGAGAATTTCCCGATCACCGGCGTGCCGTTGCGCGAGTTCCCGGAGCTCATCGTCGCCCTCGCCATGGTGAAGGAGGCCGCGGCGCGCGCCAACGCCGACCTCGGCTTCATCACGCCCGACGTCGCCGAAGTGATCGTGCGCGCCTCGCGCGAGATCCAGGCGGGACGCCATCACGAGCACTTCCTCGTGGACATGATCCAGGGCGGCGCGGGCACGTCGAGCAACATGAACGCGAACGAGGTGATCGCGAACCGCGCGCTCGAGCTGCTGGGCCTGCCGCGCGGCACGTACGACCGCGTGCACCCCAACTCGCACGTCAACCATTCACAGAGCACCAACGACGTCTATCCCACCGCGGTGAAGCTGGCGCTGCACCACGCCATCGCCGAACTGCGCGAGGCGATGCGCGAGCTCGTGGCGTCGCTGCTCGCGAAGGGCGAGGAGTTCGCGCCGCACCTCAAGATGGGGCGCACGCAGCTGCAGGACGCCGTGCCGATGACGCTGGGCCAGGAGTTCGCGGCGTTCGCGCACACGATCGCCGAGGACGTGGACCGGCTGGGCGAGGCGCAGTCGCTCATCCGCGAGATCAACATGGGGGCTACCGCAATCGGCACCGGGATCACGGCGCCGGCCGGCTATGCGGAGCGCGTGCGCGCGCTGCTCAGTGAGGTGGCCGGGCTGACGCTGATCACGGCACCCGACCTCGTCGAGGCGACATCCGACACGGGCGCCTTCGTGCAGCTCTCGGGCGTGCTCAAGCGGTGCGCCGTGAAGCTGAGCAAGATGTGCAACGATCTGCGGCTGTTGAGCAGCGGGCCGCGCACCGGGTTCGGCGAGATCAACCTGCCCGCGATGCAGCCAGGGTCGTCGATCATGCCCGGCAAGGTGAATCCGGTCATCCCGGAGGTCGTGAACCAGGTCTGCTTCGACGTCATCGGCGGCGACATGACGGTGACGATGGCCGCCGAGGCCGGGCAGTTGCAGCTGAACGTGTTCGAGCCGGTGATCGCGTACCGGCTGCTCGGGAACGCGCGCACGTTGCGCAACGCGTGCGTGGTGTTGCGCGAGAAGTGCATCGACGGGATCACGGCGAACCCCGACCGGATGCGCCACTTCGTGGAGTCGTCGATCGGCATCGTGACGGCGCTCGTGCCGGCGCTCGGCTACGACCGGTGCACGGAGATCGCGAAGGAAGCGCTGGCGAGCGGACGCGGCGTGTACGAGCTCGTGCTCGAGAAGCAGTGGATGACGCGATCGGAGCTCGACCGCGCACTCGATCCCGCCGGTATGGTGGGGGAGGCCTGACATGGCGGGCATGAAGCTGGATGGCGCGGGCACGCAGAAGATGAAGACGCTGGAGGATGCGCTGATCACGTTGCAGACCATCCACGGGATGGTGGAGCGGATGGCGATGGAGGTGAAGGCGAACAAGCCGGTTGGGGTCATCCCGCAGCAGATCAAGCGCATCGCCGTGCCCTTGCAGGGGTTCCTGAAGGGGCAGTTCGGGTTGATCGCCGACCAGGTGGCGGCGTTCATCCTCGCGTCGTCGCGTGGCGGCGGCGGCGACCAGGCCAAAGTGCGGGTGATGCGCGAGTTCGTCGCCACGCTTCGCACGGCGATCGAGCTCGCCGCAAACAAGGTGAAGGCCGCGCACGAGGTACCGATCGAGGGATCGGGCGATTGAGTTGCCAGTAAAGGGGTTAGCTGACTAATTCGCTCCCCTTTTAACACCGTTTTTTGGGTTGTGGCGGTGGCCGTCGGCGAATACCTTACATCGCTGTAAGGCACTTCCAGCCGCGCGGGTTTCGGCTCGCCGCTCCCACCGCTCCACTTCAATAGAAAAGGATTCGCTGAATGTCCTTTTTCCGTCTGCGCCGGCTCGCGCCCGTCCTGCTTGTGGCGGTCGCCGCACTGACGCTTGCCGCGTGCGGAGACCCGTACCCGAACTCCACGTTCACGCACTTCACGGACAACAACAGAACGATCGGTGCGCTGTGGGATCGCCTCATGTTCTTCGGCACGATCGTCTTCGTGTTCGTCGAGGGGCTGCTGATCTTCACGATCGTCAAGTTCCGCAAGCGGCCGGGCGGCGAACCGGCGCGTCAGATCCACGGCAATGCGGCGCTCGAGATCACGTGGACCGTGATCCCGGCGCTCATCCTCGTGATGATCGCGGTGCCGACGGTGCGCGCCATCTACAGTACGCAGGCCAAGGCGCCAGACGGCGCGCTGAAAGTGGAAGTGATCGGCCACCAGTGGTGGTGGGAGTTCCGCTATCCCGAACTCGGCGTCACCACGGCGAACGAGCTGTATCTGCCGGCCGGCCGCACGGTGAGCTTCCAGCTGAACACCAAGGACGTGCTCCACTCGTTCTGGACGCCGCAACTCGGCGGCAAGCGCGACCTCATCACGAACCGTACGAACTGGCTCTGGTACACGCCCGATTCGGCGCTCGCCGGGAGCGTGTTCAACGGGTTCTGCGTGGAGTACTGCGGTTCGTCGCACGCGAACATGCGCTTCCGCGTGTTCGCGGTGTCGGCCGCCGACTTCGCGAGCTGGGCGAAGCATCAGGCCATGCCGGCACTCGGCGCGGCGATGGCCGCTCCGGTGATGCCGGCGATGGCCGGGATGCCGGGCATGGCGGGCGCTGCCGCGGCGGCGAAGCCGGCCGCTCCCGTGGTGACCGCGGCGAACATGGCCGGCGCGCCGGCCGCGACGCCGATGCCGGAGGACGCGGGCTACGTGTTCCCCGCCGACAAGATGCCGTCGTTCACCAAGCCGACCACGCCGCTGCCGAGCGGCGAGACGGCGATCGCGTTCGACGAATCGCTGCTCGCGCAGGGGAGCGCGACCGCAGGGCGCGAGCTGCTCACGAACATGGCGAACAT
>CAIRBD010000105.1 GCA_903876745.1 uncultured Gemmatimonadota bacterium | reverse complement strand
CGCGGCCTGCTCCGACAGCCGCGCGATGACCGACGGGTCCTCGCCCACGCTCTCGAACAGCGTGCGGTCGGCGAGCACCACGGTGGGGCGCTCGCCGTCGAGCGAGTGCGGAGCAGGGAGGAGCGGCACGCGGCGCACCTCCACACGGTCCCCCTGCGACGCGTTGGTAAGCGCGTCGAGCGCTGCGATGGCGCGCCCCGTCGAAGCGATCACGAGCGGCTTCACGGCGTGTTCCCGGCGGTGGAGGGCATGGGCGGCGTCACGCGGGGCGAGGGGGGAGCGCAGAACGGCAACGACCGCCGGCCCGTGCTGGGCCGACGGTCGTAACGTGAGCGAACGAGCGTGAACGCGCCAGCGGTTACTTGCCGCCCAGCCGCTTGACGGCCGCTTCGGACTGATCGTGGCCCGGGAACTTCGCGAGCGTCTGCTTATACAAGTCGATCGCCTCGGTCTTCTTGCCCGCGTCTTCCGCGGCGATGGCACGCGAGTACAGCAGCACGGCGGCGAACGGCATCTTCTCGGCCTTGGCCTCGCGGGCGTCGCCCAACTGCTTCGGGATGTCCGGGAGCTTGAGGCCCGCGTTCACCTTGCGCGCGACCTTCGTCACGAGCGCCATGAAGTTGTCCGTCTTGTCCTTGTCGCTCGTCGCGAACTCGATCTCCGACGTCTCCACCTTGATCACCTTCGTGGTGAGCACCATCGTGCCGGAGCGGTCCGTCACGAACGTGCCCGTGATCATGTGATGCACGTTGAGGATCTTGCCGATCTTCACGGCCGTCGCCATGTCGATACGGCCGTCCTTGGTGAGATCCTGCTCCTTGAGGGCGGCCATGAGGTTCTCACGGTCGAGCACCTTGATGCCCGTGTTCACCATGAGCTCGCCGGCCATCAGGTCGGCGATGCCCTTCGTGAGAGGCGCGAGCTCTTCGTTCGTCTTGCCGATCGCGGCGTTCGTGTACGGGATCACCGCGACGGTCGGCTTGCTCTGCGCATAGACTGTGGTGCCGGCCAGCACGAGCGCGGCGACGGCAGCGAACATCTTGGACTTCATCGAACCTCCCGGGTTCCGTTCAGTAGTCATCAGGTCGTCGGTCGCCTACGCAACCTCGAACGACAGCCCCTCGGCTGCCGCCACCACGTCCAGCGTGCCGTGCCGTTCCTGCACCAGCGCGCGGCACTCTTCCACGCGCCGGTCCAGTTCCTCGTCGGTACGGCGCGGCTCGTGATGAAACAGCACGAGCGTCCCCACACCGGCCTCGAGGGCCAACTCCACACCGTCGCGATACGTCGAGTGCCCCCAGCCGCGATGGTGATCGTACTCTTCCGTGGTGTACGTCGTGTCGTGCACGAGCACCGAGGCGCCCTTCGCGAATGCCACCAGCCGGTCGCGCCAGCCGTTGGGCGGGCCATACCGTTCGGCGTCGCCCAGCTCGTTGTCCGACACGTACACCAGCGACCGCTCCGTGCCGGGTTCGCTGAACCGGTAGCCGAGCGCACCGCCCGGATGCCGCACCTCGAACGCCGTCACCTCGTATCCCCGCCCCTCACACCGCTCGTCTTCGGCGATGTGCCGGAAGTCGATCGTCGCCGCCAACTGCTCGAAACTCACCGGGAACACCACGGGGGACATCTGGTCACGCACCACCCGGTCGATGCTCGTCTCCAGCGACTTCGAGCCCCAGATCGTGAAATGATTCCCGCCCTGGAAGATCGGGGCGAAGAACGGAATGCCCTGGATGTGGTCCCAATGCGCATGCGTCAGAAAGATGTCGCCCGTGATCGGCGCTCCGTTCGCCCGCTCCATCAGCGAGCGGCCGAGCTCCCGGATGCCGGTCCCGGCGTCGAGGATCACGAGCCATCCCGATGAGGTCCGCACCTCGAGGCATGGCGTGTTGCCGCCATATCGCACGGTGCGCGGTCCCGGGCTCGGAATCGAGCCGCGCGTACCCCAGAACTGCACGCGAAGGCTCACGTCGTCATCCTCGTCACGGTACACGATAGCACCCGCCGGCCGCCGCCCGAAAGGCGGACCGTCACCAGTCCCGTGTGATGTGCATCACGTGACATCCTCAGAGGCGCTGTTGGGAGCGTTGTTCGAGCGCCGCACGGTTGGCGATGCGGATGCGGCGGTGCTCCGTCGTGATCCATCCCTGGTCCTGGAACTCGCGCATCGCCCGCGACACGGTCTCGCGGCTCGCGCCGATGACGTGCGCGATGGTCTGGTGCGTGAGTGGCTTCTCGATGAGGGGGCTCCCCCCTTCGTTCGCGGCATCGAGCAGCATCCGCGCGATGCGCCCCGGTACGTCGAGCAGCACGAGCGATCCGATCTTTTCGTCGGCGCGCCGCAGGCGGCGCGAGAGTTCGATGAGCAGCGACCACGCCACCGCCGGGCTGGCCTCCACCCGCCGCCGGAAATCATCCCGGCGCAGGACGAGCAGCGTCGACTCCTCCATCGCGATGACGTGCGCCGAGCGCGGCTGGTCGTCGATCAGTGAGAGCTCACCGAAGTGTTCGCCCACGCCCAGGATCCCGAGGATCACCTCGCGCCCGTCCTCCGCCACGAGGACGACCTTCACGCGTCCCGAGCGCACCACGAAGAGCGAATCGCCGGGGTCGTCCTCGAAGAGGATGACGCTCCCCTTGGGATAGGCCTTCTCTCGGACCATCTCGCCGAACTTCACGAGCTCGGCGGCGTCGAGGGACTTGAACAGCGGGACCGTGGAAAGGAAGTCAGGCACGTTCGGAGGCGACCAGCAGGGGGGCAACGCACGTCCGCCGCACGGTGCGGGAACGCGAACTCCATCGTCAAGTCGAAGTTACGGCCCCGAAGCGGCGGGTGTCAAACCGATTCCCCTCAGAACTTCAGCGCGAATCCCAGCCATGGGATCCCGGGAAAGATGCCGCCGGCGTCGCGGCCGACCGCGTTCACGAACCCGAGATCCGTCGAAAGCCGGTCGCCGATGAACCGGACGCCGTACATCGGCAGCCACAGCCCGCCGCCGCTGCCGGTGAACACATAGTTCTCCGTGAGCAGTTCCACGCGGCGCGAGACACGGGCCGTGGCGCCGAAGAGGAGCGCCGGGTCGTTGTGCACCCTGACTGACGAGGACCCGTCGCCCCCGCTGCTGTACGCCCACCCCGCGCCGTACGTGAACGAGAGGTCCGGCAGCCCGTTCGTGGCCGCCGCGTAGATCATCCCCGCGCTCCCATTTGTGTGGCCCGCGAAGCCGGCGAGCGCACCCACCGAGAGGTTGAAACGCTCCCCCTGCACGAGCGACACTTTGGGGGTCAGATAGTAGACGTTGTTCCCGAAGAAATCGCTCGACGGGAACACCGACATGCCGCCGCCCATCATGAAGCGGTCGGTCACGCCGACGGCACCGTTCACGAAGAAGAGATACAGGTCGGAGATGTAGCCCTCGCCCCGCCGCAGCGTGCGCCCGGTGGGGCCGAAGAACAGTCGCGTGCCGTGCGGGTCTGCCGGCCAGTAGGCGCCGTCGTGCAGCTCGCTGGCATGCACGAGCGTGATCTCGGCGACGGACGCTCGCGACATCGTGAGGCGCCCCGCCGTGGTCACGATCTGGAGGCTGTCCGGGCTCTGCGCCGTGAGCCGGCCCAGGACCATCGAGCCGTCCCGCAGCCGCACCGCGAAGGTCGAATCGAGGGCCAGGGGAGCGGACTGCGCGGGCGCGCCGCGGGCGACGAGCACTGCGCACAGGGCGATCAAGATGCGGATCGAGCGGCTCGGCATCGAGCACTCCGGGGTGCGGGGACGGGCGCCGTACAGGACAGCGTACCCTACACGTATAGGACCTCGGCGGGAGGATGCAAGGTCCGTTTCCCTGGCGGCGGCGCGGGCGATAAGTTCCGTGCGACTCTCACGGCGACCCACTCAATGCTCAGTCTGCATGATCCCGCCCGGCGCGCCGCCCTCGAATCACGCATCCGGGCCCTGACACCCGATTCGGCGCGACAGTGGGGGCGCATGACCCCCGATCAGATGCTGCGTCACATCAATCAGGCGCTCGACATCAATCTGGGCCGCATCCCGGTGAAGATCATGTTCCTCCCCATGCCCCGCGCCTGGGTGCGATACTTTGCACTCAACTTTCAATGGCCCAAAGGCTCGCCGACGGCGCCCGAGATGCTGGCGCGCGAGCGCTACGACTTTGCGGCCGAGCAGGCGCGCTGTCTCGCGGCTGTCGCTGAGACCGCCGCGAAGCCGCTCGCCTCGGAGTGGGGGCTGCACCCGGCGTTCGGCAAGCTCAGCGGCGAGCACGCGACGACGCTGGGGGCGAAGCATTTAGACTATCACCTACGACAGTTCGGAGTTTGAGGGGAGGGGGAGCTAAAGGGCCCGCCCTGTCCGCCCCCCTCTCGCAGGTGCCCCCTCCCCCTCCCCCTTTCCCTCCCCCTCCCCCTCAAATATATTCCAAGGCTCGCAACGAAAACCCGAGGGCTCCGCAATGAAGGCCGAAATCCATCCCGTCTACGCCACCGCCAAGGTCAGCTGCGCGTGCGGCAACTCGTTCCAGACGCGCTCCACGCAGCACGAGATCCATCTCGACATCTGTGCGGCCTGCCACCCGTTCTACACGGGCAAGCAGAAGCTCATCGACACCGCCGGCCGTGTTGAGCGCTTCCGCCAGAAGTACGCCACCAAGGCGAGCGTCTGAGCCTTCGCAGTCTCCTCGCCGAAGCGCTCGAGCGCTCGGCGACCGTCGCACGAGAGCTTCTCGACCCGAAAACACTCCGGGACGCGAAGCTCTTGGCGTCTCTGGGTCGCGAGCGGCAGCGTCTCGATCAGGTCGTCGAACGGGCCGAGCGATTGGCCAAGTGCGACGCCGAACTCGTGGACGCCCGTGAGCTCGCCGGCAGCGGCGATCCCGACATGGAAACCGAGGCGCAGGCCGAGACCGGGCGCCTCGAATCGGAGATCACGCGCATCGAAGAGGAGCTGAAGCCGCTCCTCCTGCCGCACGATCCGCTCGACGACCGCAACGCCATCGTCGAGATCCGCGCCGGCACGGGCGGCGACGAAGCGGCGCTCTTCGCCGCCGATCTCAATCGGATGTACACCCGCTACATCGAGAAGAAGCGCTGGAAGATGGAGATGATCTCCTTCTCCGAGGGCACGCTCGACGGCGTCAAGGAAGCGATCTTCAAGGTGCAGGGGCCCGGCGCGTTCGGCGAACTGCGCGGCGAGAGCGGTGTGCATCGCGTGCAGCGCGTGCCTGCCACCGAAGCCGCCGGGCGCATCCATACATCCGCCGCCACGGTGGCCGTGCTCCCCGAGGCCGAGGAGATCGACCTCAAGATCGAGGACAAGGACCTGCGCATCGACGTGTTCCGCTCGAGCGGCCCCGGCGGCCAGAGCGTGAACACCACCGATTCCGCCGTGCGCATCACGCACATCCCGAGCGGGCTGGTCGTGAGCCAGCAGGACCAGAAGAGCCAGCTCCAGAACAAGCTCAAGGGGATGGAAGTGCTGCGCGCGCGCCTGCTCGACCTGAAAGTCGCCGCGCAGGAAGCCGAGCGCTCGCGCATGCGCCGCTCGCAGGTGAGCACCGGCGACCGCTCGGCGAAGATCCGGACGTACAACTATCCGCAGAACCGCGTCACCGATCACCGCATCAATTTCACGACGCACGATCTCACCGGCGTGATGAACGGCGATCTGGGGCCGCTGGTCGAGGCCTTGAAGCTGGCGGATATCGAAGAGAAGCTCGAGGGTGGGCTGTGAACACCTACTACTGACGTTGACGGTCAACCGTTAGCCGTCAACGGTTAACCGTGAACGGCTGTGCGCTGATGGTGCGGAACGCGACGGTGCGTTCGTGCGAGCCGTCGTTCCCTTTCTCAGCCGACTCTTCGCTACGCCGTGCACCTCAGCGCCCTCCTCGACTCCCTCGCCACTGACCTCGGCCCCCCCGGCCTCCCCGCCCGCGCCGAGGCCCGCGATCTCCTTGCCGCCGTTCTCGGCACGCCGCGGTTCTGGCCCAGTGCGAATGGCACGGCGGAGCTCGACGATGCGACGGTCACCGCCGTGCGCACGGCCGCCGAGCGCCTGAACTCCGGCATGCCCGTGCAGTACGCCGTGGGCAAGGCCGACTTCCGGCATCTGACGCTCCGCGTGGACCGCCGCGTGCTCATCCCACGTCCCGAGACGGAGCTGCTCGTGGACATCGTCCTCGCGGGCGCGCGGCCGGGCGGCGTCGTGGCCGATGTGTGCACTGGGTCGGGCGCCATCGCGCTCGCGCTGGCCACCGAGGGGCGCTACGACCGTGTGATCGCCACCGATCTCTCCCCCGACGCGCTCGACGTGGCGCGGGGCAACCTCGCGGCGCTGGACCCGGCGCGGCTGACCGCACCGGTCGAGTTCCGGCTGGGTGATCTGCTGGCCCCGCTTGCAGGGGAACGGCTCCGCGCATTGGTGGCGAATCCCCCCTATATTGCTCCCGTTGAAGCGGGCGATCTCCCGGCGGCGGTGCGCGACTGGGAACCCCACCTCGCCCTCTTCAGCGCGGAGGACGGCATGTCGGCGATTCGCGCGATCGTGCGCGGCGCGGCCGACCTGCTCGAACCGGGGGGACTGCTCGCGTTGGAGATCGACGCGCGGCGGGCCGACCTGGCTCGTGCGTGTGCCGCAGACGACCCGCGGTGGCGCAGTGTCGCCATCCGGATGGACTTGACCGGCCGCGAGCGGTTCCTCGTGGCGCAACGGAACGACGCCCCCTGAGCGGGGCACGGGAGACGTGACCGAGATGCTGTCCGAGAAAGCGACGGAACTGGGCCGGTTGATCGGCCAGAGTAGCGAATATCAGGCCGTGAAGCGAGCCAACGACGCGCTCACCGACGACAAGGGCGCGATGGCGCTCCTCGAGAAGATGGAAGGACTGCGGCAGAACGCGCAGCGCATGATCGAGCGCGGCGAACAGCCGTCGCCCGAGATGGAGACCGAGCTCGACGCGCTCCTCGGGCAGGTGCAGACCAACGCGACCTACCAGCGCGTGATCGTCGCCAACGAGAATTTCGACAAGGTGATGATGCAGGTGAACCAGTGGATCCTCGACGGCATCCGGAAGGGATCCACCAGTTCCATCATCACGCTCGGGTGAGTGTGCCCCGCGGCCGGCTGATCGTCTTCGAGGGGGGCGAGGGGGCGGGGAAGAGCACGCAACTCGCCCGCCTCGCCGCGCGTCTCGCGGTGGCCGGCCTTCGCGTCGCGACCTTCCGGGAACCCGGTGGCACGCCGCTCGGCGACGAGATCCGCCGCCTGCTGCTCGATCCCGCCGGCGACATCGCGCCGCGCGCCGAGGCGCTGTTGTTCATGGCGTCGCGCGCCGAGCTCGTGGAGCGGGAACTGCGCCCGGCGCTGCACGCGGGCGCCATCGTGCTGCTCGACCGCTTCTTCCTCTCGACGTACGCGTATCAAGTGGCCGGGCGCGGACTCCCCGATGCCGACGTGCGCGCCGCCAATGGCGTCGCGGCCGGCGGCCTCGTGCCCGACGTGACGGTGCTGCTCACGCTCCCGCCGGCCGAAGGGCTGCGCCGTGCCGCCGGGCGCGGCGATGCCGACCGCATGGAGCGCTCGGGTGACGCGTTCCACGAGCGGGTGGCCGCGGCGTTCAACCGTTTCGCCACACCGGCGTGGCAGGCGGAGCACGCCGAGTGCGGCCCCATCATCGCCGTCGACGGCGCGGAGGGCGTGGACGGCGTCGCGCTGCATGTGCTCGACGCGGTGCTGCAGGCGTGTCCCGACGTGCGCGCGGCGCTCGAGGTGACCGCGTGAGGCGTTCCGCCTTCGGCATCGTGTTCGTCTGTTTCCTCGGCGTGATGCTGCTGGGAAGCTGGATCGTGCGCCGTGCCGTGGCGACGCCGGCCGGGTCGGCGCATCTCACCGAGGCGCAGGGGCAGCGGCTGCTGGGCGACGTGATGAAGAACGTGCGCGACCGATGGGTCGATACGCTACGAGCCGACGAGATGTACCGGCGCGCGGCGCTCGGCCTCGTGCGCGAGCTCGGTGATCCGAACACCGCGTACCTGCCGCCCGACCGTCTCAAGCGGCTGCGTGAAGCGACGACGGGGCTGTACACCGGCATCGGCACGACGATCGACGTGCGCGAGGGATGGATCGCCGTCGTGGCATCGCGCACCGGGTCGCCCGCCGAGCGGGCCGGCATCCGCCCGGGTGACCGGTTGGTGGAAGTCGACGGCCAGTCGATGCACGGTTGGACCATCGAAGAGGCGCGCAACGCGCTGCGAGGCAAGCCCGGGAGCCCGCTGAATCTCACGATCGATCGCACCGGCACGCATATCCCGTTGCATCTCGAACGCGGCGACATCCACGTGAGCAGCGTCTCGCGCGCGATGCTGCTCGAGCGGGGCGTGGGCTACTTCGCCATCGGCTCCTTCAGTGATTCGACCGCCATCGAGACCGGCGAGACGGTGGACTCGCTGGTGCGCGTCGGGGCGACGTCGATGATCGTCGATCTGCGGGGGAATCCGGGCGGGTTGCTCGCGCAGGGCGTGGCGGTGGCGGACCTCTTCCTCGACGCGGGCGTGAAGATCGTGTCGACGAAGGGGCGCGGGCAGGGGACGACCGCGGTGTTCAACGACAAGACGGCGCAGAAATGGCCGTCGCTGCCGATCGTCGTGCTCGTCAACAACTACACGGCGAGCGCCGCGGAGATCGTCGCGGGCGCGTTGCAGGATCACGATCGCGCGGTGGTGATGGGCCGGCCCACGTACGGCAAGGGAAGCGCGCAGCAGGTGATCCAGCTCGCCGACGGTGGCGCGATCAAGATCACGAACGCGCTCTGGTACACGCCGGTGGGACGCACGATCGATCATCCGCACGGGCGCGCGGCCGACACGGTCGCCGCCGACACCGCGCGGCCCAGCTTCAAGACCGATCGTGGCCGCGTGGTGAAGGGGGGCGGTGGCATCGTGCCCGATCTCTTCGCCGGCGACAGCACGGTATCGCGCCCTGAGCGCGCATGGATCGCGTCGGTGGGCCGGAAGGTGCCGCAGTTCCGACTCGCGCTCAAGGACTACGGCGCCGAGGTGACGCGCCGGAAGATGGTGCACGAGCCGCAGTTCGTCGTCACGCCGGAGATGCGTGAGGGACTGCGCCGTGCGATGCACACGCAGGGGCTCGACGTGCCGCCGGACGTGTACGATGCCGCCCACGAGGCGATCGATCGCGTGATGGGCGCCGAGATCGCGCTGCAGGCGTTCGGTGTGCCCGGCGCGCAGGTGCGTGCGGTGCGGCACGATCCTGTCATCGCGCGGGCCGCGAAGCTCGTCGCCGGCGCGCCCGCTCCCGGCGTGCTGTTCGACCGTGCCGCGGCGGACGTGGCGGACGTCCCGCACAAGTAGCCGCGGCGCGCAACGACGAAGGGCCGGCGCG
>CAIRBD010000104.1 GCA_903876745.1 uncultured Gemmatimonadota bacterium | reverse complement strand
GCCTTCATCTGCGGGTTCACGAAGCGCCAGCCGAGGCTCGTGTCGAACAGCTGCACGTCGCGCGCGAACGCGCTCGCGCCCTTGCTGAGGACGAAGGGCGCGCGCGTCATCGATTCGGCGCCGCCGGCGATGAACAGGTCGCCTTCACCGGTGCGGATGGCGCGGGCGGCGCTGGCGACGGCGCTCAGGCCGCTCGCGCAGAGGCGATTCACGGTCTCGCCGGGCACGGTCACGGGCAGCCCCGCGAGCAGCAGCGCCATGCGCGCCACGTTGCGGTTGTCCTCGCCGGCCTGGTTCGCGCAGCCGAGGATGACGTCGGCGATGCGTGCCGTGTCGAGCTGCGGATGCCGCGCGACGAGCGCGCGGATGACGTGCGCCGCGAGGTCGTCGACGCGCACGCTGCTGAGCGCGCCGCCGAGGTTGCCGATGGGCGTGCGTACGCCGTCGATGAGGAATGCGTCGGTCATGGCTGGTCCTTCTCGGCGCCGAGGGTGTGGCCGAGCACCGGGATGTGGTCGACGGCGGTGCGGTAGACGGTGCCGCGGAAATGCAGCACGGTGACGTCGTGCTGATTGCGCACGGTGACGGTGCAGAAGGCGAGCTTGCGACTCGAACTCTCCTGCACGGCCGTGGCGGTGAGCACGTCACCGGGGCGCACGGCGGCCGGATAGCTCACGCTGCAGTCGATGGCGACGCTGAGCCGCCCGCAGTTGTTGGTGGCGAAGGCGAAGGCGCTGTCGGCGAGCGAATAGGCGATGCCGCCGTGTCCGGTGCCGAAACCGTTGACCATATCGGCGCGCACGGTCATGCGGCAGGACGCGCGGCCGGGGGCGACGTCGAAGGTCTCGATGCCGAGCCAGCGCGAGAAGGCGTCGTCGGCGGTCATCTTGTCGACGACGCGCTCGGCGATCGTCTGCGGGTCGGCGATGTGCATCAGCGGCGGACTCCGGTGGGTGGGATGGGCGCGCGCATCATCCGACGAACCGCGCGCCCGCCGCAGCGACACGGCGCAGCAACGGACTCGCCCGATAGCGGTCCTCGCCGTATTCGGCGTGCAGCGCCTCGAGCCGCTCGAGGATGGTGCGCGCGCCGATCTCGTCGCCCCACGCGAGGAGTCCCTTGGGATAGTTGACGCCCTTGGTCATCGCGAGGTCGATGTCGACGGCGGTGGCGACACGCAGATGCAGCGCGTCGACGGCCTCGTTGACGAGCATGGTGAGCACGCGATCGACGATGCGGCGGCCGAGCGGCGCGTCTTCGCGCGGCGCCGACGTGGGGGCGCCTGCGCGATAGTCATAGTACCCGCGGTCGCTCTTGCGGCCGAGCAGCCCGGCCTCGACGAGGCGGCGCTGTATGAGGGCGGGCCGGTAGCGCGGATCGTAGTACATCGCTTCGAACACCGAACAGGTGACTGCGTAGTTGATGTCGTTGCCGATGAAGTCCATCAGCTCGAACGGCCCCATCTTGAAGCCGCCGATCGTGCGGAGCGCCCAATCGATGGTGACGTGATCGGCGATCCCCTCCTCGAGGATGCGCAGCGACTCGCCATAGAACGGACGCGCGATGCGATTCACGATGAACCCCGGCGTGTCGCTGGCGACGACGACGGTCTTTCCCCACCCGCGAACGAGCGCGAACGCCTCGGCGGTGACGTGCGGCGCGGTGGTGATGGCGGGGACGACCTCCACGAGCGGCATCACCGGCGCCGGATTGAAGAAATGGATGCCGACGACGCGCGACGCGTCGGTGCATGCCGACGCGATGAGCGCCACCGAGAGCGACGACGTGTTGGTCGCGAGGATCGCGTCGGGCGCGAGGAGCGGTTCGAGGTTGGCGAAGAGCGCGCGCTTGGCGCCGGCGTCCTCGACGATCGCCTCGATGACGAGCGCGCACTCGGCGAACGGCGCAAGGTGCAGCTCGCCGGCGCCCGGCACGTAGCTCAGCCGTTCGAGGGTCGCATCGGCGGCGGCGCGGGTCATGCGCCCCTTGTCGACCTCACGGTCGAGCGCGGTGCGATGCATGGAGCGGGCACGTTCGATGGCCTGCGGCGTCAGGTCGGCGACGACCACGCGGTGGCCGCGCACGGCCGCGACCTGCGCGATGCCAAGTCCCATGGCGCCGGCACCGACGACGCCGATGATGGATTCCGGTCCGAGGGCCATCAGCGTCCCGTGTAGTAGGGCTTTCGTTTTTCGAGGAAGGCGCGCACGCCCTCTTCGTAGTCTGTGGTCCGGCCGGCCTCACTCATCAATTCGGCCTCGTAGTCGAGCTGCGCGTCGAGGGTGGCGCCCAACGAATGATTGATGGCGCGCTTGGTGAGTCCGAAGCCGCGCGTCGCCTGCGCGGCGAGCGTCACGGCGAGTTTGTGCGCCGTCTGGTGCAGTTGCGCGAGCGGAACGACGTCCCAGATGAGCCCCCACTCCTTGGCGCGTGCGGCGGGGATCTTCTCGGCGAGGAAGAACATCCCCGTGGCGCGCTGATGCCCGACGAGGCGCGGCACGAAGAAGGTGCCGCTCGTGTCGGGGATGAGGCCGAGCTTCGCGAAGCTCTCGACGAACGAGGCTTCCTCGGCGGCGATGGTGAGATCGCAGGCGAAGGCGAGGTTGGCGCCGGCGCCGGCGGCGACGCCGTTCACGGCGCAGATGACCGGCTTCTCGAGTGCGCGGATGGCGCGCACGATGGGGTTGAAGACGGCGATCACCACCGCACCGATGTCGGGCATCGGGCCGTCGCCCACGGGCAGCACGGCGGCGAGGTCCTGCCCCGCGCAGAAGCCGCGGCCGGCGCCGGTCAGCAGGACGGCACGCACGTCGGGGTCGGCGGCCGCGCGCGCGAGCGCGCCCCGGAACGCCTCTCCCATGTCGCGGGTGAAGCTGTTCAGCACGTCGGGGCGATTCAACGTGATCGTCGCGACGCCTTCGCTGACCGCGTACAGGATACTGTCGCCCATCGTGGACCTCGCAGGGGGAAGGCGCCGACCGGGCCGATGCGCCGCTGCTGAAAGATACGCGCCCGGCGCGGGGACGGCACGATGGACCCAGCTCTCCCATTCACTGCTTCCCTCGGCCCGATTTGGGGATGGCCTCGACGTC
>CAIRBD010000103.1 GCA_903876745.1 uncultured Gemmatimonadota bacterium | reverse complement strand
GAGTCGCGGCTGCCGGTCGTTGCCGACCTGATCCCAGAGGTACAGGCGCCAGTCGGTGAGCGCCGCCGGATCGCGCCGCGCGGCGCCCTCGTCCCACGCCGTCCATGATACGCCGCCGTGCGCCTGCTTCAGCGCCATGAACAGCGCGTAGTCCTCGAGCCACGCGGCCTGCGCCTGAACGAACGTTCGATATTGATCGTCCGGCGTGAACTGCGCCGTCGCATGCCGGAGCAGCGCCTGCTTGTGCGGGATGACGCGCGCAAAATCCACCGTGTGCGCGGGAAAGTCGCCATGCGTGCCCGGCATGTGGATCAGCATCGGGTTGCCGGCGAACGCCGAGAAGCACTGGTACGGCGAGTCGCCGTATCCGGTGGGGCCGAGCGGGAGCATCTGCCAGATCTTCATCCCCGCGTGCGCGAGGAAGTCGAGGAACCAGTGCGCCTCGGGGCCGATCTCCCCGATGCCGTTGGCGCCGGGAAGGGACGTGGGATGCAGCAGGATGCCGGCGGAGCGTGGGAACGTCATGGCGGGGGCTGTGCGGTGGGTCCGGGAACCGTGGCCGCGCGGGCGCGTCATCTCACGGTCTGCGATATGGTGCGCGCCGCGCTGGAGATCCGCCACTCCCGGGCGGACGGTCTCGACGACCACGGCGACGGAGCGGGGGGCGAGGGTGATGCGGCCGTGCTGCGCGGGTTCGGGTGCGGCATCGACGCGCGCCGTGTCGGCCACCTGATACCAGGCGAAGTCGTCGCGCGGCACGGGAAGCCGCACGTGGGTCTCGCCGTCGCCGGCGTGGATCGCTACCATCACGCGGTCGGCAGGCTCGGCGGGGCCGGAGGCGGAGCGCGGACGCTCCGGCGGCTCGGTGTAGAACACGGCGGAGAGTGTTCGCGCCCACGGGCCGGTCCAGTCGGCGGCCGTCATGTGCGTGCCGTCGGGCCGCAGCCACTCCACATCGTACATGCCGCTGACGATCCCTTCCTTGCCCGACAGCCAGCGGTCGGCGTGCAGGGCCGGGTGCTGCCGGCGGATGCGGATCAGTGCGGCGACCTGCGTCGCGAGCCCGAGGTCGGCGTGTTCCCAGTCGAGCCAGGTGAGCGCGTTGTCCTGCGCGTAGGCGTTGTTGTTGCCGTCCTGCGAGTGGCCGAGCTCATCGCCCATGGTGAGCATCGGGGTGCCGCGCGAGAACAGTAGCGTGGCGAGCAGCGCGCGCACGTCCCGGCGCCGGGCCTCCACGATGCGCGCGTCGTCGGTCGCCCCCTCCACGCCGTGGTTCCACGACCAGTTCTCGTTGGTGCCGTCGCGATTCCCCTCGCCGTTGGCTTCGTTGTGCTTCTGCGCGAACGAGACGAGATCGGCGAGCGTGAAACCGTCGTGCGCCGTGATGAAGTTCACCGAATGCGAGGGCGCGCGTCCGCTCGCGGCGAAGACGTCCGCCGAACCGGCGAGGCGCGTGGCGAGCGCGCCGGAGAGTCCGTCGTCGCCGCGCCAGAACTTGCGCACGGTATCGCGGTACTGGTCGTTCCACTCGGCCCACGGAGCGGGGAAGGCGCCGGCCTGGTAGCCGCCCGGACCGATGTCCCACGGTTCGGCGATGAGCTTGAGGTCGCGCAGCAGTGGGTCGGCGCCGATCGCGGCGAGCAGCGGCGCGTGCGGATCGAACCCCGCGTCGCGCCGGCCGAGCGTGGTGGCGAGGTCGAAGCGGAACCCGTCCACGCCCGTCGCCTGTGCGTAGTAGCGCAGCGCGTCGAGCGCGAGGCGCTGCACCGGCGCGCGGTCGAGGGCGAGCGTGTTGCCGCAGCCGCTGTCGTTCACGTAGCGCTGTGCCGCGCCGGGGAACGCGCGATAGTACGTGGCATTGTCGAGTCCGCGCAGCGAGAGCGTAGGACCGTGATCGTCCCCTTCACCGCTGTGGTTGAACACCACGTCGAGCAGCACTTCGATGCCGGCGGCGTGGAGCGCCGTCACGCACGCGCGCAGTTCGTCGATGCCGCCCGGCGCGAGCCGCGGGTCGGGCGTGAACCACGCGATGGTGTTGTAGCCCCAGTAGTTCGAGAGCCCGGCGCGCACGAGATGCGGCTCGTCGATGGCGGCGGCGATGGGGAGCAGCTCGACGGCCGTGATGCCGAGCCGCACGAGGTGGTCGATGGCCGCCGGATGCGCGAGCCCCGCGCAGGTGCCGCGCAGCTCGACGGGCACGCCGGGATGGCGCTTCGTGAAGCCGCGCACGTGCAGTTCGTACAGCACCGACTCCGGCCACGGTACGCGCGGACGAGCGCCCTCGTGGGGCACGAACGCGGAGACCGCGATCGCCTTCGGCACGGCGAGCGCGCTGTCGTCATCGTTGCGCGATCCGTCGGCACGCTGACCGAGCATCGATGGATGCAGCGCGAACGCCCGGTCGATGGCGCGCGCGTACGGATCGACGAGCAGCTTGGTCGCGTTGAACCGGTGCCCCTCGAGCGGTGCGTACGGACCGTGAGCGCGCAGCCCGTAGCGCGCGCCCGCCGCCACGCCGCCCACGAAACCGTGCCACACGTCGCCGGTGCGCTCGGGCAGCGTGATGCGTTCGACTTCGGTGGCGCCGTCGGCGCTGAACAGGCACAACTCGATGCGCTGCGCGTGCGCCGAGTATACGGCCACGTTCGCGCCGCCGGGCGAGAGCGTGAACCCGAGCGTCTCGGGCGAGCCGGCATCGACGCGGCGCATGCTCAGGGCGTCGCCCGGTCGTGGGGCGCGTGGGGCGCGTGGGGCGCGTGGGGCGCGTGGGGCGCGTGGGGCGCGTGG
>CAIRBD010000102.1 GCA_903876745.1 uncultured Gemmatimonadota bacterium | reverse complement strand
TGCGCGGCTCCACGAGCGCGAGGAGCGCCGAGAGCTGCCCGTCTTCACGCAGGCCGAGGAGGGAGAGAAAACCGCCGCCCTCCGGCATGGGGAGTTCGAACAGGCGGGCGAACTCCGGGGATTCGTCGGCGAGGTCGGCGAGGATGCCGCCGGCCGTCAGCGTCTGCAGGATGCGCTTGGGGAGCTGCTCCAGTGCAGTGTCGAGCGGGACGCGCTGCACGCGACCGGCAGCGGCCAAGGCGCGCTCGCAGACGAGCCCCGAACGGGCCTCGAGGCGCAGGAGCGCGACCGAGGCGTCGCGGTCCGTATCCGCGATGCTTTCAGCGAGCGCGACGAGTGCGGCGTCGAGGTCCGTCGCGGCGCTGAGGGCATGCGCGAGGGAGACGAGGGTGCGTGGCGGCATTAGGCGTCAAACACGCATCCGGAACGGAGGCGATCTGCGTTTCGAAGGTTGCCGTGTACGTCGGGCAAAGTCAATCGCTTCGGTGCGCAGCGATTTCCTTGATGCGGGGTGCGCGCCGGGCTATTTTTCCCGCAATGTCGGGGCACGTCATCCAGCTGGTTGTGCAGTACGATGGGACCGACTTCGCCGGGTGGCAGGTGCAACCGGCGCAGCGGACGGTGCAAGGTGTGCTCGAGGCAGCGCTGGCGCGCCTCGGCGACCGGGCCGTGCGAGTCGCGGGCGCGGGACGGACGGATGCGGGGGTGCACGCACGCGGTCAGGTGGCCAGCGTGGAGATGCCGCCGCAATGGACGGCGGACAAACTGCGGCGCGCGATGAACAGCCTGCTGCCCGGCGATGTCTGGGTGGCACGCTCGCACGAGATGGTGCCGGGCTTTCATGCCCGGTTCAGCGCGACGGGTCGGCGGTACAGCTATGCGGTGGGACTCGACGAGGGGGCCAGTTCGCCGTTCCGGCGACGGTGGGAGCACCCCTTTTCCCGGGCCCTCGACCGCGAAGCGCTCGATTGGTGTGCGGATCGGATCGTGGGATCGCATCGGTTCTTCGGCTTTGCCGTGCGCGGAACCGCGCCGGCGTCCGACGACCACCGATGCGAGGTGCGGCTCTGCCAGTGGCGTGATGCCCCCGGCGGCGTCGTGCTCGACATCGAAGCGAACCGGTTCCTGCATCACATGGTCCGCTTCCTCGTCGGCACGATGCTCGACGTGGCCAGCGGTCGCCGGCAGCGCGAGGAGATCGCCACGCTCCTCGCCGCATCCGCAAATGACGAGGTGTCACCGCCGGTCTCGCCCGAAGGGCTCTGTCTCGAAGCTGTGTCCTATCCCGACGCGCTGTATCTCACCTCCTGATCCCACGATGCGCATCTATCTTGCCACTGCATCGCTCGACGACATCCGCTGGGCCACGAACCTGGGCCTCATCGACGGCGTCGTCGCCACCCCGACGGTGATCGCGTCGGAGCTGCCCAACGCCGATGTGCGGGAGGTCGTCGCGGAGATCGCCGCGGCCACCCGCCTTCCCCTCTGCGCCAGCGTGCACGCGATCGGGGCGGACGACATCGTGAAGGGCGCGCGGGAGCTGACCGCGCTCGCCGAG
>CAIRBD010000101.1 GCA_903876745.1 uncultured Gemmatimonadota bacterium | reverse complement strand
CGCTCGGCAATGCCGCGTTCACCACCGCAGGCACCGCGCACCGAAACGACGCGCGCGCCGGCGTGTCGTCCCGCGCCGCCCGATCTGCGTTGATCGGAGGCGTTGTGCTGTCCCTCGTGGGTACAGCACTCGCCGTCTGGTCGCTGCGCCCGCGCACCACCGCGTCCGACGAAGTCCTGACGATGGCCTTCTCGACGGTCTCCGGTCAGCCGATCGGAACGACCCTCGGGCGCACGGCCGTGTTCTCGCCGGACGGCCGAACCGTGGTCTACTCGAGCACCGACAGCCTTGGCCGCGGCTATCTCTTCGCGCGCCGGCTCGACGATCTGCAGCACCATCCGATCTCCGGCACCGACCGAGCGACGGACCCCGTCTTCTCGCCCGACGGCGCGACGATCGCCTTTCTCGACGGTCGCACTCTCAGGAAGATCCCGGCTGGCGGCGGCACCGCCACGCCGATCGTGGAAGTGCCCGGCACGTTCTTCGGCGCCGTGTGGACGCCGGAAGGCATCGTGTACTCGTCCGGCGGCACGTTGTTCATCGTCCCCGCCTCGGGAGGGACGCCGGCACGGCTGCTCGCCAGCGATTCGACGCACGCCTACCTCCCGTTCAGGCTGAGCGACCGTCTGGCCGGCGTCACCTCGCTCTCGAGTGCCTTGGGACGCGCCGGCATCCTCGACCTCGGCACCCGCAAGATCACCGATCTGGGCTTCCCGGGTTCTCCCGTTGGCATCGTGGACGACCAGCTCATCTTCCTCCGGGGGAGTGATGCGGCGCTGATGGCCGTCCCGTTCGACGAGCGGAAACTCGTCGTGCGCGGAAGTCCCCGCGTCCTCGTCAACGAGGTGAGTCGCAGCGCGTCGAACATGGCGAAAGCCTCGGTCTCCGCGAGCGGATCCCTCGTGTATGTCGCCGGCGCCGGGTCGCAACAGCCCGGACTCGTCGATACACACGGGGTGTTTCGGCCGCTCCCCATCCCCGCCGCGCGATTCGTCGAGCCGCGCGTCGCCCCCGACGGCAAGCGTCTGCTCATGACCCTCAGTTCGGCCGGAGGCAGCGACGTGATGATGTTCGACCTCGCGTCCGGCGCGGCCAAGCGCGTCACGACGGAGGGGGCGAACAACACGCGCGCCGAGTGGTTCGCGGACGGGAAGCGCATCCTCTACCGCACGGACCGCGCCGGCGGGGTCGAAGCGTACACGATCTGGGAGAAGGCGCTCGACGGCAGCGGCGCCGACCGTGAGCTGGTCCGCATGAAGGGCAAGGGGATCTGGCAGGCGATCCCGTCACCCGACGGCCAGTCCGTGGTGTTCCGCACCGGGTCGATCGGCGAGGCCGACATCTGGTGGCGCCGTCTTTCGGGTGATACCGGCACGAAGGACGTGAGCGCCACGAAGTTCACCGAACTGGCACCGCGCTTCTCGCCGGACGGTCGTTGGCTCGTGTATCAGACGGACGAGTCGGGGACGTTCGAGGTCGTGGTCCGTCCCTTTCCGGGACCCGGCGTCACGACGCCGGTGTCGGTCGGCGGTGGTGTGTCGCCGATGTGGTCGCGCGATGGGCGCAAGATCTACTACTGGACCGCGGGCCAGTTGCGCGAGGCCACCGTGTCGACGAGCCCGACCTTCAGCGTGACGTCACGACAGACGTTGTTCACGGCGTCGTTTTCGCCCGGTTCCGGCCACGCGGCCTACGACCCGATGCCCGACGGCGCGTCGTTCCTGATGCTGCAGAGCGTGGAGAACCGACGCGACGAGATCGTCGTCGTGCACAACCTCAGGGCGTTGCTCCGGTCACGGGCGCAGGACGCGAAAGGACAGTGACGATGACCACGACGATCGACCGCCTCAACGCCGCCCTCGCCGGCCGCTACCGCATCGAGCGCGAACTCGGCGCCGGCGGCATGGCCACGGTCTTCCTCGCGCACGACGAGAAACACGACCGCAAGGTCGCGCTCAAAGTGCTCAAGCCCGAACTCGCCGCCGTGCTCGGTGCCGAGCGGTTCGTCGTGGAGATCAAGACCACCGCGGCGCTGCAGCATCCGCACATCCTGCCGTTGTTCGACAGCGGTACGGCGGACGGCTTCCTGTACTACGTGATGCCCTACATCAAGGGCGAGACGATCCGCGAGAAGTTGAACCGCGAGAGCCAGTGCGGCGTCGAGGAGTCGGTGCGCATCACGCGCGAGATCGCCGACGCGCTCGACTACGCACACCGCAACGGCATCATCCACCGCGACATCAAGCCCGAGAACATCCTGTTGCACGACGGACGCGCGATGGTGATGGACTTCGGCATCGCGCTCGCGGTGAGCGCAGCGGCCGGCGGGCGGATGACCGAGACTGGCTTGAGTCTCGGCACGCCGCACTACATGAGCCCCGAACAGGCGACGGCGGAGAAGGAGCTCTCGCCGCGCTCTGACGTGTATTCGCTCGCGAGCGTGCTCTACGAGATGCTCGCCGGCGAACCGCCGCACACGGCGGGGACGGCGCAGGCGGTGATCATGAAGATCATCGTCGATACGGCGCGCCCCGTGAACGAGCTGCGCAAGAACGTGCCGCCGCATGTGGCAGCGGCGCTCGTGAAGGCGCTCGAGAAACTCCCCGCCGACCGCTTCGAGAGCGCCAAAGCCTTCGCCGACGCCCTCGGCAACACCGCGTTCACCACGGCCGGCGCGACGCAGGCGGGCCACGCGCGCTCCGGCGTGTCGGCGCGCACCGCACGACCTGCGTTGATCAGCGGCGTCGTGCTGGCCTTCGCGGGCATCGCGCTCGCCGCGTGGGCGTGGCGACACCAAACGCCGGCGTCACCGGCACTCCCGCTCGTCCTCGAACTCCCCGCCGGCTCACCCGACCTGCTGCATATCGCCGTCTCGCGCGACGGTACGCGCTTCGCGTTCGGCACCGACGAAGGGATCGCCCTCCGCGACGCCGGCGTTCGCGACTACCGCGTGATCCCCGGGAGCCAGGGCGGCGAGTCGCCCGCCTTCAGCCCTGACGGCGAATGGATACTGTACACCATCCGCGGGCACCTGCGAAAAGCGAACGTGCACGGCGGCGCCGCCGTGCCGGTGATCGCCGGCGACTCGGTGTCGGCTGGGATGGTGGACTGGGCCGCGAACGGCGATCTCGTCTTCGAAGCGCGCAGCGGTCTCTACCGCATGCCGGCCGGGTCCGGCGTGCTGAAACCGCTGCGCTACGCCGAGTCGGCCCAAGGGCCGCGCGTCACGCCCGATGGCAAGGGCGTGCTGTACTTCTCGACGCACGACGGCGGGCGCGTGATGTACTACGATCTCGCCCGCGACACGACATTCGCCGTCCTCGATGAAGCGGCCATCGCGCAACTGCTCCCCAACGGCTGGCTGGTGTACGCGCAGTCGGCGGGTGGCATCTTCGCCGTGCGCTTCGATGCGTCCAGGCACGCGACGGTCGGCAATCCCGTGCCCATCGTCAGCGACTTCCAGCCGACCGCCGGCGCCGCGCCGTTCTTCGTCACCGATGACGGCACGCTCGTCTATCGCTCCGGCGTCGATCCCACCACGCGCCTTCTCGTGCGTGACGCGCGCGGGAAGCTCGACACGCTCCCCGTGGCGCCGCAGCGCTTCGCGTACGCCCGCTATTCTCCCGACGGCAAGAAGATCGCGCTCACCGTCGGCGGCTCGCGCACCGTCGCCCGCTACACCTCGATCTTTGATCTCGCGCAGGGCACGATGTCGCAGTTCACGTCGGACGGCGGCGGACATTCGCCGGTGTGGTCGCCCGATGGCAAGCGCCTCGCCTTCACGGCCGAAGGGCGTGACACCGAAGCCGAGGATCTGTTCGTGCAGCCGATCGACAAGAGCACACCGCCGGTGCGGCTGCTCAAGATGCCCAACGATCAGCACGCGAGTTCGTGGCCCGTCGATTCGATGCTGCTGTTTTCGTCGATGGCACCGCCGCTCGGGCTCGGCAGCCGCGCAGCGGGGATCACACGGCGCGACGCCGTGCCGAACGTTGCCATCGCGAACCCGAACGCGCCCGGCAAGATGCTGCCGCTCCTGCAGGCGGAGTGGCTCGAAGCGGGAGCGGCGGTCTCTCCCGACCTGCACTGGGCGGCGTATGAGTCGGCGGAGTCGGGCACGAGCGAGATCATGGTGCGTCCGTTCCCGGGCGGCGCGTCGAGCGGCCAATGGAAGATCTCGGCGGGTGGAGGCCAGCGCCCCAAGTGGTCGGGCGACGGCCGCATGATCTACTACCAGACGCTCGACAACAAATCCATCAAATCGGTGCGCGTGAATCCGGGGACGCCGTTCACGGCGTCGGCGCCGGCCGAGGCGCTGACGCTGCAAGGGCTCGGTCTGGCGTGGGACGTGGACCGCGCGACCGGCAACCTGCTCGTGTCGCAGGCGATCGGAGACGATGCGGTGAAGATCGTCGTGATCCAGCACTGGCTCGCGGATTTCTTGAGGAACCGGAAGTGATCGACCGCCTAAAGCGATCGGATAAACCCGATCTGCGGGCGCGCGACCTCCGCCTCTGGCCGGGGCGCCATCAGCGTGCGGATGGCATCGAACACGACGGCGAACTTGCCGTCGTACTTTCGTTCGAGGTCCTGGAGTCTCCGCGCGAGGTCCTGGTGCGTGGCCAAGAGTTCGCGCAGGTGCACGAAGGTCCGCATGATCGCGATGTTCACGTCGATGGCGCGGCGGCTGCGGAGTACGCTCGAGAGCATGGCGACGCCCTGCTCTGTGAAAACGCGTGGAAGGTGCCGGCGGCCGCCGCGTCCGTTTGATATCACAGATTGTGATATCAAACCGGCCGCTTCGTCCGGCGTGAGATAGAAGGCGAAGTCGGTTGGAAACCGCGAGACATTTCTCGCAACGGCCTGATTGAGGGTTCCCGTGGGCACTCCATATAATTCTGCGAGATCCCGGTCGAGGATCACGCGATGACCGCGAATGAACAGAATGCGTTGTTCGATCATGCGCGGGGCAGGGAGGACGCCGGGAGCGGACCGGGAGTTCTTGTCGGTGATCATGAGCCGAAGATCGCAACGCGCTGCACCGGAGGCATCATCGAATCAATGCCGGCCAGAGCACCGGAACACGCTGAGGCCTTGGCGGGGGATCACGTGAGACTCTCTTCGAGGGGTACATGAGCGGTATCATCGACCGGCTCAACGCGGCCCTCACCGAGCGCTACACCATCGAGCGCGAACTGGGCGCCGGCGGCATGGCGACCGTGTTCCTCGCCGCCGACCTCAAGCACGACCGCAAGGTCGCCGTGAAAGTGCTCAAGCCCGAACTCGCCGCCGTGCTCGGCGCCGAGCGGTTCGTGGTGGAGATCAAGACCACAGCGGCGCTGCAGCATCCGCACATCCTGCCGTTGTTCGACTCGGGGACGGCGGACGGTTTTCTGTTCTACGTCATGCCGTGGATCCAGGGCGAGACCTTGCGCGCGAAGTTGGATCGCGAGACACAGCTCGGCGTGGATGAAGCCGTCCGCATCGCGCGCGACGTGGCCGACGCGCTCGACTATGCCCACCGCCACGGGGTGATCCACCGCGACATCAAGCCCGAGAACATCCTGCTGCACGACGGCCGCCCGATGGTCGCGGACTTCGGCATCGCGCTCGCCGTGAGCGCGGCGGCGGGCGGGCGCATGACCGAGACCGGACTGAGTCTCGGCACCCCGCACTACATGAGCCCCGAGCAGGCGACCGCCGAGAAGGAGATCACGGCGCGATCGGACATCTATTCCATAGGCTCCGTGTTGTACGAGATGCTGACGGGCAACCCGCCGCACACCGGCGCGAGCGCGCAGCAGATCATCATGAAGATCATCACGACGCCGGCCGAGCCGGTGACGGTGCATCGCAAGTCGGTGCCGCCGAACGTCGCGGCCGCGGTGGCGAAGTCACTGGAGAAACTGCCGGCCGATCGCTTCGAGAGCGCCAAGGCCTTTGCCGACGCGCTCGGCAACCCAAGTTTCACCGCCACCGGCGCGGCGCAGAGCGGCGGCGCGTTCGCGGGCCCCGCGTCACGCACCGCGCGATCTGCGTTGATCGGAGGCGTCGTTATCGCCCTCGCGGGCATCGTCGCCGCCTGGGTCCTCGGCGGCCGCGCCGCGCTTCGCGAGCAGACCGGCGTCGCCGTCCGCTTCCCGCTCACCCTGCCGCCCGATGTGCGCCCCGATCGCGGCGTCAACGCGACCACCGCGATCTCTCCCGATGGGCGGTTCCTCGTCTTCGCGGCGTCGCGCGGCACGTTCACCGGTCTCTTCGTGCATTCGCTCGAGGATGGCTCCACCCGCCCCATCCCGGGGAGCGACGACGGCTACGGCCCCTTCTTCTCGCCCGACGGCCAGTGGGTCGGATTCATGGTCATCGCAGGTCGGCAGCTCAAGAAGGTGTCGCTGTCGGGCGGTGGTGCCGTGCGTATCGCCGAGCTGCCGACGTTCTACCGCGGCGCGGCGTGGACGATGCGCGGCGACATCGTCCTGGGGCTGGCGAACGGCGTGATGCTGACGGTGCCCGCCGCGGGCGGTACGCTGGCCGTCGTCGCGCCCCTCGATTCGGCGCACGGGGAAACGGGTCAGCGCCTGCCGTTCGCGCTGGACGACGACCAGATCCTCTATCAGAGCGTGCGTGGCATCAGCGCGCAGGGGACGCTCGCGGTCGCGTCACTCTCGAAACACACGGTGCGTTCGCTCGAACTGCCGGGGGCGGCGGCGCCGCTCGCCGTCATCGACGGACAGCTGATCTATGTGAGCGTGGTGGGGGGCACCGTGATGGCGGTGCCCGTCGACGCGAGCGCGGCCCGCGTCACCGGCACGCCGATCGCGTTCGGCGGTGATGTCCAGGTGGGCGGCGGTGCCGTTCCCCGCGCCGCCATGTCGGCGAGCGGGTCGCTCGTGTTCGAGGCGGGCTCGTCCGAGTCGCAGCTCGTGCTCGCCGACATGGCGGGACGCACCGAGATCATCGTGCCCGAGGCGAAGAGCTACTCGTACCCCCGATTCTCCCCGGACGGGAAGAAGATCGCCGTCGGCGTGACGGCGGCGACGACGACGGACATCTGGAGCATCGACCTCGCGTCGCACACGTCGCAACGGCTGACGTCCGCCGCGAACAACGATCGGCCGGAGTGGACGCCCGACGGAAAGCGCATCTTCTTCCAGCTCGGAGGCGCTGCGCTCTCGAGGGGGCATCTCGCGTCCCTGGCCGCCGACGGGAGCGGCGCATTGGAGACGTTGCAGGAACACCCGAAGTCCGGCGTGAACGAGGGGACGATCAGCCCCGATGGCCAATACCTCGCGTATCGCCTCAACGGCGGCGGCGTGACCGAAGACCTGTGGTACCGGCGGCTCAGCGGCGACACCACATCGAAACCGATCGCCGCGACCGAGTTCGCGGAGTACGCCCCGCGATTCTCCCCCGACGGCAAGTGGGTGGCCTACGCCTCCAACCAGTCGGGCAGACCCGAAGTGTACGTCCAGCCCTTTCCTGCGCTCGGCGCGCGCTTTCCCGTCACATCCGGCGGAGGCAGCACGCCGCTCTGGGCACGCGACGGCCGGCACATCTTCTACGTCTCCGACGCCCGGCTCTGGGTGGCGACGGTGCAGACGTCGCCGAGCTTCGCCGTGACCGAGCGAAAGCAGCTGTTCGACGGGAACTTCGTGCTGGCGTCGCAGGTGCACGCGCCGTACGACGTCGCCCCCGACGGGCAGCACTTCCTGCTGGTGAAGCCCACCGGCGCCGACGCGCAGACTGTGGTGATCCACGACTTCAAGTACGCGCTGCGGGAGCGGCTCGCGCGAGCTGGAAAGCGATAGCGAGCCAAGCGAGGCCGTTAAGTGCATATTTCGCAATATCTTGCACGGACTGCTAAACGCGTATAGATTTGTATAAATTAGTCTAGACAGGTAGATATGGCAATCAGCATCAAAGACCCCGAAACCGATCGCCTCGCCCGCGCCCTCGCTGCCGCAACCGGCGAATCTCTCACCGACGCCATCCGCATCGCGCTCCGCGACCGCCTCGAACGCGAGTCGCATCGCGCGCGCCGCGGCGTCGGCGCCGAGGTGCGGCGCATCCAAGAACGGCTCGCGCGTCTCCCCGTCCTCGACGCGCGCTCGAGCGACGAGATCATCGGCTACGACGAACACGGCGCCCCGCGCTGATCGTGGTCATCGACACCTCGGCGATCATCGCCATGCTCGTGGGTGAACCCTCGGCCGACCGGCTCGTCGCGGCGGTCGAAGTCGATCACACGCGTCTCGTGTCGGCGGCCACCGTCGTCGAAGCGTCGCTCGTGCTGCTCGGCCGCTACGGCGAAGCCGGCGAACCGCAGCTCGACCGTTTGCTGCGCGGCATCGGCGCCGAGGTCGTGCCGGTGGGTGAAGAGCAGGTCGTGATCGCGCGCGACGCGGCGATCAAGTTCGGGCGCGGGCGACACGCGGCGGCGCTCAACTTCGGCGACTGCTTCAGCTATGCGCTCAGCGTGGCGCGCGGTGAACCGTTGCTGTTCGTGGGCGACGATTTCGCACGAACGGATGTCGAGGTGTGCGCGTGGTAAACTGCACACGGGCCACCGCGTGAACGACGCGCACGCCACCCTCACCGCCGCCCTCACCGGCCGCTACACCATCGAGCGCGAGCTCGGCGTGGGCGGCATGGCCACCGTGTACCTCGCGCGCGACCTCAAACACGACCGCGGCGTCGCGCTCAAGGTGCTCAAGAGCGACCTCGCCGAGTCGATGGGGCGCGAGCGCTTTCTGCGCGAGATCCAGCTCGCCGCGCGGCTGAGCCATCCGCACATCCTGCCGCTGTTCGATTCGGGCGAGGCCGCGGGGCTGCTGTACTACGTGATGCCGAACGTGCAGGGGCAGTCGCTGCGCGACAAGCTGCGCACGTCACCGAAGCTCCCGGTGGAAGAAGCCGTGCGCATTGCCACCGAGGTGGCCGGCGCGCTCGACCACGCGCACCGGCACGGCGTGGTGCACCGCGACATCAAGCCCGAGAACATCATGCTGCAGGACGGCCACGCGATGGTGGCCGACTTCGGCATCGGCAAGGCGGTGAGCGACGTCGCGGCCGACACGCTCACGCAGGGCGGGATGAGCGTCGGCACGCCGGCGTACATGAGTCCGGAACAGGCGTCGGGCGAACCGGTGGATGGGCGCAGTGATCTGTACTCGCTCGCCTGCGTGCTGTTCGAAATGCTCGTTGGCGAGCAGCCGTTCACCGGGCCTACGATTCAGGCGGTGATCGCCAAGCGGTTCGTGACGACGCCCCCCGAAGTGGGCGCGCTGCGCGAAGGGGTGCCGAGCGGCGTGACGCGGGCGGTGCAACGGGCATTGTCGCGCGCGCCGGTGGACCGGCACGACACGGCGGCGCTGTTCGTGACGTCGCTCGGCGAGATCGAGACCGCGGCGGCCAGGCCCGCCGCGCCCGAGAAATCGCTCGCCGTGATGCCGTTCGAGAATCGCAGTGCCGACGCCGACAACCAGTTCTTCAGTGACGGACTCTCCGAAGATCTGATCAACGCGCTGACGGCGCTGCCGGGGTTGCACGTGGCGTCGCGCACGTCGGCGTTCCGCTTTCGCGGCAGCGATCTCGACATCCGTGCCATCGGCGAGCAGTTGAATGTCGCAGCGGTGCTCGAAGGGAGTGTGCGGCGGTCGGGGTCCAAGCTTCGCATTACGGCGCAACTCGTGAGCGTCGCCACGGGCTATCAGCTCTGGACCGAGCGGTACGACCGCGAGATGACCGACGTGTTCGAGATCCAGGATGAGATCGTGGCGTCGATCGTGAAGGCGCTGATGCCGGCGCTGCTCGGCGGCGCGCCGGCGACGACGGTGCCGGTGCGGCGCGCGACGGAGAATCTCGAGGCGTACGAGCTGTACCTGCAGGGGCGGCACTATGCCAACCAACGGTCGCCGGCGACGGTGCGCATCGCCATCCAACGCTTCGAGCAGGCGATCGCGCTCGATGCGCAGTACGCGCTCGCCTACTGCGGGCTCGCGGACTGCTATGGCATCCTGCGCGTGTACGGGTGGATGCCGGCGACCGACATCCGCGACAAGGCGCGCGTCGCCGTCGAACGGGCGATGGCGATCGCACCGGAACTCCCGGAAGCGAACTTCTCGCTGGCGTTCTACACGTTCTACTTCGAGCGGCGCTGGCGCGCCGCGGGGCCGCACTTTCAGCGCGCCATCGAACTGAACCCCCGGTCGTCGCTGCACCACATCTACGCCGCGCTCTTCGCGTCGATGGAACGGCGCGAGGACGACGTGCGGCGCCTCGTGGCGCGCGCCGTGGAGATCGACCCGCTGTCGCCGTTCATCCACGGTCTGGCGGCGACCGCCTATCACTCGATGGGGCTGTACGCGCCGGCCGCGGAGTGCGCGCGCCGAGCGCTGGAGCTGCAGCCCGATTACCTGCTCGCGATCTGGGCGTGCGGCAACGCCCTGTGTCTGCTCGGGCAGTTCGATGGAGGGCTTCCTTTGCTGGAGCGAGCGGTCGCGATATCGCGCGCGCCCTTCTTTCTCTCGGTCCTCGGCCACGCGCTGGCGAGGGCGGGCCGGGGCGACGAGGCCCGCCGCCTGCTCGCCGAGCTCGACGAGCGGGCGTCGCGCGGTGAGTATGTGCCTCCGTTCACGCGACTCGGCATCGAAGTCGGTCTTGGCGATCTGTCGGCGATCGTCCGCGAGTTGCAGGCGGTGTACGATGAGGTGACGCCGCCGTTCAGCTTCAGCGTGTCGATCGGAATTCTCGATGAGTACCGCACGGAACCTGAGATCGCGCGGCTGCTCGATGCGTACTTCCAGATCGAGCCGGCAGGGCCGACCCCGTGACCGACCTCCGCGCCAAACTCCAGGCGACCCTCGGCGACGCCTACCGCGCATCGTCGCCGGCGTGCGGTCCAGTGATTGACAATACCCAAAATGGGGTATAACATACCCAATATGGGTAATACAACCGCGCGTCGTCACCCCCCGCCGGACGTCGTGGCGAGCGTCGCCGATGCGCTCTTCACGCGCAGCCGTCAGCGAGTGCTCGCCGTGCTGTTCGGTAACTCCGGGCGCACGTTCTACGCCAACGAGATCATTCGGCTGGCGTGCGCGGGCACTGGGGCCGTGCAGCGGGAACTGGCATCGCTCGCCGCGGCCGGGCTGATCAACGTCACGCGCGTCGGCAATCAGAAACACTATCAGGCGAACGCGTCGGCGCCGGTGTTCGAGTCGCTGCGCGACCTCGTCCTGAAGACGTCCGGTCTCGCCGACGTCCTGCGTGCGGCGCTCGCAGCGTTCGGCGGCGATGTCCAAGCGGCCTTCGTGTATGGATCGGTCGCGAAGCACGCGGACCGCTCCGGCAGCGACATCGACCTGATGGTCATCAGCGACACGCTCGCGTATGCGGAGGTCTTCGCCGGGCTCGAAGATGCCACGGGGCACCTAGGCCGCACCATCAATCCGACGGTCTATACGAGAGCCGAGTTCGCGCGTCGCGCGCACGGCAGGAACGCATTCCTCGCGCGCGTGTTGGCGCAACCGAAGATATGGATCGTCGGAGGCGAGCATGACCTCGCCGCTTGAGCAACTCAGCGGTCCGGAGAAGGCACTCCGGACGGAGGCGCCGGACGCCGCCGAGTGCGCCGGGCTCGAGCGATCGGGACGCGTGCGTCTCTCCGATGCGAAGCGCCCGACGAATTCGCTCGAGAGCCGATTCGATCTCGCCTACAACGCCGCGCACGCACTCTGCCTCGCGGCGTTGCGGCGGCAAGGCTATCGCGCCACCAACCGCTACATCGTCTTTCAGGTGCTCCCGCACACGCTCGGGCTCGGTCCCGAGGTGTGGCGCGTGCTCGACAAGT